>CBDUCD010000001.1:0-57842 GCA_965365535.1 uncultured Rhodothermales bacterium
CGCTTGTTCTGGTACTTGAGGTAGTAGGCGTGCTCCCACACGTCGAGGCCCAGAAGGGGCGTGTCGCCGTGCATGAGGGGGCTGTCCTGGTTGGGCAGGCCGTGGAGGTGGAGCGAGCCGTCGGGCGCGGCGGCAAGCCAGGCCCATCCCGAACCAAACTGGCCGGCGGCGGCGCTGGAAAACTTCTCCTTGAAGGCCTCGAACGACCCGAACGCCTGGTCAATGGCCTGGGCGAGTGCGCCCGTGGGCTGGCCGCCCTTGCCCGGCCCCATCGTTTTCCAGAAGATGTCGTGGTTGCTGTAGCCGCCGCCGTTGTTGCGCACGGCGGTCTGCTTGTCGGCGGGCAACCGGTCGAGGTGGCGGAGGATGTCGTCAATGTCGCGGTCGGCCCACTCGGTCCCTTCGAGGGCGGCGTTGAGCTTGTCGGTGTAGCCCTGGTGGTGCTTGGTGTGGTGAATCTCCATCGTGCGGGCGTCAATGGAGGGTTCGAGGGCGTCGTAGGCGTAGGGGAGGCTGGGAAGCTGAAAAGCCATGATGGGGGCGTGTTGGGTGAAAAGGATGACGCGGAGGTAACGCCTGAGCGCGGGGCGAGGTCTGCCCTCGGCGCGGCGTTACCGAGGCTTTACCCGCGCCCGGCAAGCAGGCGCAGCCGCGCCTGCTGCGCCGCCGTCAGCGTGCCCGCCCCGGCCGCCTTTTCGAGCAGGTCGAGGGCTGCATCGGCGGAGGCGTCAGCGGGCGCCTCGCCTGTTTCCTCCACTTCCAGCTCCCTGTCGGTCGAGTGGGCGATGGCGGCTTCGAGAAAGCGCTGCACGTACGGCAGGGCGTCGCCGCGCGCCGAGAAGTCCATCTGGAGCGTGAACAGGGCGCGGGCGCGGTTGACTTCCATGTGGAGCGAGGCGCCCGAGAGCAGCTTCTTTTCGGGCCACACGCGGATGAGACTTGTGTAGGCCACGCGCTGCGGCGCCTCGATCAGGTTCTGGAAGCAGAACGCCGTCGCGCCGAACAGGGCGCCGTCGCGGGCCGTGCCCAGCCGCGTGGCGTCGTAGAGGGCAAGCGCGTCTTCGCCCAGCGCGCCGCCAAAAGCTTTGCGCGCCGCCGCCAGCAGCTTGGGGGGGATGCCCGGTGCCACGTACAGCCCCATCTGGGGCGCGTGCGGCAGGTACTGGCGGACGGTGCTTTCCACGGCGTCAGGGCGCGAGGGCGACGGGCAGCGCGGGGGCGAAAAAGCCGCCCGCCACGCCCAGCAGCGCCGGCGCAAACATCAGCACGAACAGGAGCAGCGCGCACACCACGAGCGCTAGGCGCGGCATCAGGGGCAGCGGCGGCAGCACGACGGGCGCGGCGCCCTCGTCGGGCACGCGCATGAACAGGTACACCAGCACGCGCAGGTAGTACGCCGCCGACAGCGCCGACGTGAGCACGCCCACGACGACGAGCCACGTCAGCCCGGCCTCGACGGCGGGGGCGAACACGGCGTACTTGCCCAGAAAGCCCGCGAGCGGCGGGAAGCCGGCGAGGCTGAAGAGAAAGATGCCCATCGTCACGCCCAGGAGGGGGCGCTGGCGGCCCGCGCCGGCGAGGGAGTCGAGCGTCTGCTCGCGGCCCGTCTTGCCGTCCCACTCCAGGTACGCCATCACGCCAAAAGCGCCGACGTTCATGACGGCATAGACGAGCAGGTAGAACAGCGCGCCGCCGTAGCCTTCGGGCGTGCCCGCCGCGAGCCCGACGAGGACGTAGCCCGCGTGCGCAATGCTCGAATAGGCCAGCAAGCGCTTGACGTTGCGCTGCACGAGCGCCGCCACGTTGCCCAGCACCATCGTGAGGAGGGCGACGACGACGAGTGCCGCCTGCCACTGGGCGGCGGGCAGCGCGCTGTAGAGCACGAGGATAAAGGCCGCAAACGCCGACGCCTTCGACGCCGTGGCCATGAAACCCGTCAGTGTCGTCGGGGCGCCCTGGTACACGTCGGGCGTCCACATGTGGAAAGGCACGGCGCTGACTTTGAAGAGGAAGCCCACGAACAGGAGCGCCGCCCCCGCCCAGAACATGCCCGTCGCGCCGGTGATTTCGAGCCCGACGGCCATCTCGGGCAGCGACATCGTGCGCGTGGCGCCGTAGAGGAGGGCGATGCCGTAGAGGAAAAAGCCCGTCGAAAAGGCGCCCAGCAGAAAGTATTTCAGCGCGCTCTCAATCGCCCCCTCGTCCTCGCGCACAAGCGCCGTCAGGATGTAGAGGCAGACCGACATCGTCTCGAGCCCGACGAAAATCATCACCAGGTTGTTGGCCGTACCCAGCGCGATCATGCCCGCCGTGGCAAACAGCATGAGGGCGTACACCTCGCCGTAGTTGCGCCCGATGCGCTGCAGGTAGGGCGCGCTCAGCAGCACGCTCAGCAGGCCGCTGAGCAGGATGATGACGTTGACGAACGCGGCGTAGCCGCCCACGCGCACCATGCCCCACCACGCCACGCCCTCGGGCGCGGCCAGGTGCACCAGCTCCCACGCCAGCCCGGCGGCAAACACGAGGCCCGCCACAAAGGGCGCCGTCTGCTTGTTGCCTGAAAACGCGTCGGCCAGCACCACCACGAGCCCGGCCACCACCATGAGGGTGAGCGAGAAGGTGGCTCCGAGGTCAGCGCCCAGCGAGGCGTACGAAAGCTCCATGCGTCGAAAAAAGAGAAGCGAAAAGGTCAGCCCCCGATAAGGGCTTCGATGCGGCGGGCCAGTTGAACGTCTTTGCGCGTCACGCGATTGCCGGCGCTGTGCGTCGTCAGGCGCACGTCCACCCGGTTATAGACGTTGTGCAGGTCGGGGTGATGGTCGAGCGCCTCGGCCTCGAAGCCGACGCGGACGAGAAAGCCCATCGCCGTCCGGAAGTCGTCGAACGTCAGGTGCCGCACGAGGGCGTCGTCGCGCCACGCCCAGCCTTTCAGGCCGGCCAGGGCGTCGTCAATTTCGTCGGGCGTGAGGGCTTCGGAAGGGGGCACGGGCGCGGGGCGTTGGCGGTCAGCCGGCGGGGATGGGGACGACCCAGCCGCTGAAAAAGACCGCCCAGATAAGGACGTAGATGGGAATCAGGATGGGCAGCGAGTACTTGGCGATGTAGGCGCCAAAGCTCGGGCACTCGACGCCGCTCGACTCGGCGATGGCCTTGACCATGAAGTTGGGGCCGTTGCCGATGTAGGTGAGGGCGCCGAAAAACACCGCCGCGACGGAGATGGCCTGGAGGTAAAAGCCCGTCGCCGCGCCCGGGTGCGCCGCGAAGTCGAGCACGTCGGCGGGCACGTTGACGTCCATGCCGAACTTGCCCATCGCCGCCGAGAGAAAGCTCACGTACGTCGGCGCGTTGTCGAGCACGCCCGAGAGCATGCCGGTGCCGAAGTAGAACGTCGTCTCATTGAGCACACTCGCGTTCTGGGCGGCAAACACGCGGATGAGTTCAAGAGCGGGCTGCATCGTCAGGAAGATGCCCACGAACAGGAAGCCCACCTCTTTGATAGGTTCGAAGTTGAAGTCGTTGCCTTCGAGCACCTTCCGGTCCGCCGTTTTGTAGGCCCCGAAGCAGACGGCGAACATGATGATCTCGCGGATGCCGAAGGGGACGCCAAAGGCTTCGTGCAGGTCGGGCACCCACGAGAACACATTGGGGTCGAGGAAAACCGAGCCGATGATGACGGCCAGCCACAGAAAGCCCTGCTTGCCATCAATGACGAGGTGGCTGCGCGTGTCCACGTCGGCGACGGGCGCGATGCGGCCCTCGCCCTCGCCCGGCTTCACGTCTATGCCCTCGTGCGCCATGTGCTCGCGCGTGCTTTCGGTCTTGTTGCGCGCGTCAACGACCCAGAACACGGCCAGCAGGATGAGGACGGTGGGCAGCCAGATGTACCACACGTGCGCCAGCGTCCAGAAAAACGGCACGCCGCGCAGGAAGCCCAGGAAAAGGGGCGGGTCGCCGATGGGCGTGAGCGCGCCGCCGACGTTGGAGACGCAGAAGATGAAAAAGATGATGTGGTACGCCTGGATACGCCCCGCATTCAGGCGCATGTACGGGCGAATGAGCAGCATCGAGGCGCCCGTGGTGCCGATGAGGTTCGACACGACGGCGCCGATAAAGAGCAGCACCGAGTTGGTGAGCGGCTTGCCCGCGTAATCGGTGCGGATGAGGATGCACCCGCTGGCCACGAAAAGCGACGCCAGCAGCGCGATAAACGAGATGTACTCCTCGGCGGCGTGCAAGACGGGCGTGCCCGAGCCCAGCACGAGCAGGTAGTACGCCGCCACCAGCACGCCCAGCCCGATGGCCCACTTGGGATAGTGGTGGTGCCAGTGGTGCGCGTAAAACAGCGGGCCGGTGGCAATCATGAGCAGCAGGGCCACAAAGGGCAGCACCAGCCAGACGGGCGGGCGCGGCCCATGCTCGGCCTGCCCGTGGACGCCCTCGCCGTGCGCGACCGTCACCTCGTCGGGCGTCGTCTGCACCGTGTCCAGCCCTCCCGCTTCCTGCGCGTACGCCTTCCCCGTCGGGGCCGCCGCAATGGCGGCAACGAGCAGCACCAGCAAGTAGAAAAATCGGGGCATCTGCGTGGAGGCTAAAGGTCAGGGGGCGGCAACGGTGACGGCGGGCGGCGGGGCAAGCGGCGCGTCCGAGGGCAGGGCCAGGGCGGCGACGCGCTTGGCCTCGACCTGCTCGAGCAGCTGCCGCACGGCGGGCTCGCTTTTGGCGAGAAACGGCGCCGGCGCAAATCCCAGCACGATCATCAGCACGGCCAGGGGCACGAGGGCCGCCAGCTCGCGCCCGTTCAGGTCGCGCATCCCGCGGTTCTCGTCGTGGCGGATGGGGCCGTAAAACGTCCGGTAGAGCATCCACAGCAGGTAGATGGCTGCCAGGATGACGCCCGTCGTCGCAAAAGCCACGAGGATGGGCGAGCCGATGTAGGCGCTTTTGAACGTGCCCAGCAGAATCAGAAACTCGCCCACGAAGCCATTCAGGCCGGGCAGCCCTGCCGACGCGAGAACCGAGAACACCATGAAAAACGTCAGCACGGGCACCACGCGCGCCAGCCCGCCGAAGCTCTCCATCGCGCGGCTGTGGCGGCGCTCGTAGAGCATCCCCACGAGGAGGAACAGCGCCCCCGTCGAAAGCCCGTGGTTGACCATCTGGATGAGGGCGCCCTGCATCGCCTCGGGCGTAAAGGCGAACAGGCCCAGCACCACGAAGCCCAGGTGGCTCACCGACGAGTACGCGACCAGCTTTTTGGCGTCCGTCTGCACGCGCGACACGAGCGCGCCGTAGATGATGCCCACGACGGCGAGTAGGGCGAACACCCACGCCCACCGGATGGCGGCGACGGGGAAAAACGGCAGGCAGAAGCGCAGCAGCCCGTACGTGCCCATCTTCAGCAGCACGCCCGCCAGCACGACAGACCCGCCCGTGGGCGCCTGCACGTGCGCGTCGGGCAGCCACGTGTGGAAGGGAAAAAGTGGCACCTTGATGGAAAACGCGAGCGCGAAAAGCAAAAACATCCACGTCTGGCTTTCGGCAGGCACGTTGAACGAGAGGAGCTTGAAGTAATCCGTCGTGAAGACGCCGCCGTTTACCGCCTCTCCTGCTGCATATCCCAGATACAGAATCGCCACCAGCATCAGCAGCGACCCCACGAGGGTGTAGAGCACGAATTTCAGCGCCGCATAGATGCGGTTTTCGCTGCCCCAGATACCGATGATGAAGTACATCGGAATGAGGGTCAGCTCGAAAAAGACGTAGAACAGGAAAACGTCGTACGACGTGAAGACGCCCGTTACACCCGTCTGCAACAGCAGCAACAGGGCGTAGTAGCCCTTGTGCTCTTTCGTGATGTACGTCCACGAGCCCAGCACCACAATCGGGCCGAGCAGCGTCGTGAGCATCACGAGCAAGAGGTTGAGCCCATCAATGCCGACGAAGTACGTCACGTCCAGCCCGGGCAGCCACGCCAGCTTGTCCACCATCTGCGGCGCCGTGTTGGCGGGGTCGAAGCCGAGGTAGAGCCCGATGGAGACGACGAACGTGACGAGCGTCGTGGCAAGCGTGGCCCACCGGATGGCGCCGGCGCCGCGCAGCAGCAGCACGACGAGCATCCCCACGAGGGGCAGCAGGATGACGAGTGAGGTGAGGTAAGGCATCCGCGAGGGGCGGTGAAAAGGCCGGAGAAATCAGGCGAAAAGCACGAGCGCGACGACGAGCACCACGCCCACGACGATGGCGACGGCGTAGCTCTGCACGAGGCCGTTCTGGACGAGGCGCAACCGGCTTGCCGCCGCGCGCGAAACGCCCCCCACCCCGTTCACGGCGCCGTCCACGACGCTGCCGTCGAAGCGGGCGAGGGCAGGTGCGACGAGGGCCAGCAGGGGCCGCCGCACCCAGCGTTCGTAGAACTCGTCCCAGCGGTACTTCTCGCTGGCGCGGACGTAAAAGCCGCCCCACACGCGCCGCACTTTTTCGTCGAAGGCGAGGCCGTAGCGGTCGTAGGCGCGCCAGGCGTAGAGCACACCCGCGAGGGCGACGAGGGCGCCCAGCAGCAGCAGGCCCCATTCGAGGGCGACGGGCACGGCGTGGGCGCCGGCTTCGGAGAGGGGCTCGGCAACGGGCACGCCCCCCTCACCCGTGAGCCAGTGGTGGATCCACGAGTGCTCCATCCCGAACAGGTGCAGCAGCACGGCGGGCAGCCCCATGAGTCCCCCAACGGCGGACAGGACGGCCAGCACGACCAGCGGAATGGTGATCGTGGCGGGCGACTCGTGGGCGTGCACGCGGTCGGCGTCGGGCCAGCGCGGCATTCCGCGGAAGGTGAGCACGTAGCAGCGCGTCATGTAAACCGCCGTCATAAAGGCCGTCAGCACGCCCACGATCCACACGAACCAGGCATAAAAGTGGCCGTCGTAGCCGTACTCGAAGGCTTTGAACAGAATCTCGTCTTTCGAGAAAAAGCCCGCCAGCCCGGGGATGCCCGCAATGGCGAGCGTGGCGACGAGAAACGTCCAGTTGGTCGTCTTCATGTAGCGCGCCAGCCCGCCCATCGTCCGCATGTCCTGGGGGTCGAAGGGGCCGTCGTAGGGCAGCGCGGGCTTGAAGGGGTTGGCGCCTGCCTCCCTGTCGTGCGGCGTGGCGGACGTTGTCGGGTGGCCGTACTCGTCGTGGCCGTGGGCGTGTTCGAGTTCGTGCTCGACGTGGTGCATCGAATGGATGACGCTGCCCGAGCCGAGAAACAGGCACGCCTTGAAAAACGCGTGCGTCATCACGTGGAAGATGGACACGAAAAACGCGCCCACGCCTGCCGCCATGAACATGTAGCCGAGCTGCGAGACGGTCGAGTAGGCGAGCACCTTTTTGATGTCGTTCTGCGTCATCGCAATAGAGGCCGCCATGATGCTCGTAAGCGCGCCCACGACGGCCACGACGGCCATCATGGTGGGCGCGGCCAGCACGAGGGGCGACAGGCGGGCGAGCAGGTACAGCCCGCTCGTCACCATCGTGGCGGCGTGGATGAGGGCCGACACGGGCGTGGGGCCGGCCATGGCGTCGGGCAGCCACACGAAAAGGGGGATCTGCGCGCTTTTGCCCGTGGCGCCCACGAACAGCAGCAGCACCACCCAGCCCACCCAAGAGGGCACGGCGCCCTCGGCCAGCGTCCGCCCGAAGCCCAGAATCGTGTCGAAGTCGAGGCCGCCCAGGTTTTTGAACAGGATAAACATCGCCAGCAGAAAGGCGAAGTCGCCCACGCGGTTGACGACAAACGCCTTCGTGGCCGCCGCGCTGTTTTTGAGGTCTTTGTACCAGAACCCGATCAGCAGGTACGAGCACAGCCCCACGCCCTCCCATCCCAGAAACAGCACGACCAGGTTGTCGGCCAGCACCAGGTTGAGCATCGCGAAGATGAACAGGTTGAGAAAGGCGAAAAAGCGCCAGTAGCCCTCGTCGTCGTGCATGTAGCCGACGGAGTACAGGTGGATCAGCGCGCCGATGCCCGTCACGATGAGGGTCATCAGGAGCGAGAGCTGGTCCACGCGGTAGGCAAAGGAGACGCTCAGGTCGCCCGCCGCGAGCCAGGTGTAGAACGAGGCCACGTGCGTTTCCTCGAAGCCCGCGAACAGGAGGGCGGCCAGCAGAAACGGGACGGCGACGGCAGCCGTGGCGACCGTCCCGATCAGCGTTTCGCGGCGGCGCAGGCCGGGGAAAAACAGGCCGAAGATGCCACAGAAAAGGGCCCCGGCAAGGGGCAGAAGCAGGATGAGCCGTACCGAAAGGTCTGCGGACATGCGGGGCGGGGCTTGTGCCGGGTGAAAAGGTTTCGGGCGGCGCTTAGTGGCGGAAAAGCGAGATCTGCGTCACGTCAACGGTCAGCTTGCTGCGGAAGATGGCGATAATGATGGCCAGGCCGACGGCGGCCTCGGCGGCGGCGACGCTCATCACGAAAAACACCAGGATCTGCCCCGACGGGTCGCCGATGCTCTGGCTGATGGCCACGAGCGTCAGGTTGACGGCGTTGAGCATCAGCTCGATGGACATGAGCAGGATGATGGCGTTGCGCCGCATCGTCACGCCCAGCACGCCCAGCACGAAAAGCAGGGCGCTGAGGGCGAGGTACCAGTTGAGGGTGACTTCCATGGCTCAGCCGAAGTGGCGTTTGGCAATCATGACGGCGCCGATGGTGGCCGCCAGCAGCAGCACGCCGATAATCTCGAAGGGCAGCGCGTACGTCGTGAAAAGCTCCTTGCCCAGCGTCAGGGCCGTCCCGTTTGCCGCCGCCTCGGGGCCGATGTGGGCGATGGGCAGCACGCTCAGCCCCGCCGCGATGGCGTACGTGAGCACGCCCATGAACACCAGGCCCGCCACGAAAGCCAGCGTCCGCCGCACGTCGAAGTTTTCGAGCTTGGGCAGCGCCTCCAGGTTGAGCAGCATGATCACGAACAGGAACAGCACCATGATGGCGCCGGCATAGACGAGCACCTGCACGATGCCGATAAACTCGGCGTTGAGGGTCAGGTAGAGCCCGGCCACGCAGAACAGGTTGAGCACGAGCCAGAGGGCGCTGTACACCGGGTTGCGCGAAAGCAGCATCCCCACCGCTGCCGCGATGGCGGTCACGGCGAGCAGGAAAAAGAGAAAGGGCGCGAACATGGAGGGGTGAGTACGGTGGGCGCCGGGTGACGCGGGGCGCAAGTTAACGCACGCGGCCTGAAACGGGCAAAAAAGCGTCCCCCCCACCCAGCACCGGGGGCCTTTTCGCCAATTCGTCAATGTTGGAGGTTGGAGGTTCGCGGTTGGCGGCTGGCGGTTCGCGGCGGGAGGCGGCTTCCCGCGTTTTATACCACACCTCGCTATCACCACGGCTTGCCCTCCGCGCCTCTGCCCTCGCCCCGGCCCATCCGGCAGCGGGTAATGGAACCCCTACGTCGCCCCTTAAACCAGACCTGGTATCACCAACCAACCAACAACCAGCGAGCCGCAGGCGAGCGTACAACCAACAACCAACCCCTAAATCACCCCCTGCGCCTTGAGTTCGAGGTAGCGGCCCATCACGTCGAGGGTGAGGGTGGCGGGCGTGGTGTAGAGCGTGCCCACGCCGTGCTGGCGCAGCGTGCGGGCAATCTCGCGCTTTTCGGCGCCAAACTGGCGGGCAATCGTCTGCACGTAAAGCGCGTCGAGCCTTTCGGGCTGGCCGGCGGCGAGGGCGCGCAGCTCGGTGTTCTCGAACAGGATGCACACGACGACGTGGCGGCGGGCCAGCCCGCGCAGCGCCGGCAGGTGGCGCTTCATGCCCGACACGCTCTCGAAGTTGGTGAACAAGACCAGCAGGCTGCGGCGCGGCAGGTCGCGGTGGAGGGCTGCGTAAAGCCGCTCGCTGTCCGCCTCGTCGAACTCGGGCTGGAGGGCGTAGAGCGCTTCGAGGATGCGGTGCATCTGCCCCTGCCGCCGCTCGGCGCGCAGGCTCAGGTGGATGCGGCTCGCGTACGCGACAACGCCCGACATGTCGCCTTTTTTAATCGCCACGGCGGCGAGGGCGAGGGCGGCGTTGATGCTGTGGTCGAGCAGCGTCAGCCCGTCGAAGGGCATCTTCATCAGCCGGCCCATGTCGAGAATGGCGTAGATGGGCTGGGCGCGCTCGTCCTGGTACTGGTTCACCATCGGGTGGCCGCGCCGCGCCGTGGCCCGCCAGTTGACGGCCCGCACGTCGTCGCCCACGGTGTAGTCGCGCACGTGCTCGAACTCGAGCGTGTGCCCCAGCCGCCGCATTTTGCGCACGCCCAGGGGTTGCAGGTTGCTCGTGGCGGCGGCGAGCTGGTACTTCTCGAGGTAGAGAAAGCTCGGGTACACGGCCACCTCGTGCGCGACACTGCTCTGGTAGCGCCGCTGCACCAGGCCGAGGCTTGTCGAGGCATACGCGTTGACGAGGCCGAAAAGGTAGCGCCCGCGCTGGGTCGGGCGGACGGTGTATTCGAGGGTGCGCGTCTCCCCTGCCCCCATCTGCACGCGCCAGCCGTAGCCGCGCAGCCCGAAGGCGGGTGGCAGTTCCTCCACCACGCGCACGTCGAGCCGCCCGCCCGTGGTGTTGCAGAGCGCGAGCGTTACCGGGTTGGGGTCGCCGTTGGAAAAGCGCGCCGGCACCTTCCGCGCCACCTCAACGCCGCCGCGCGTGCGCAGCAGGACGAGGGTTTCCAGCCCTGCCGCCAGCGCCAGCGCCCCCAGCACGATCCACGCCAGGCCCGCCAGCGGACTCCAGAAGTAGCCCAGCACGAACAGCACCGCCGCCCCGGCGACGCCCGCCACCAGGCGCGGCGTGAGGTAGAGCTGGCGCAGCGCCCCCGCGTTCACTGCGCCAGCTTTTCGGCGCGTGGGTGCGCCGCCGCCACCATCTCGCCCAGCAGGCTGCCCGTGTCGTCGCGCTCGAAGGCGGTGCCCACGACGGCAAAGGCGGCGCCCGCGTCAATGCGGGCGGCGACGGCTTCGGGCGTGCGCAGCCCACCGCCCACGAGCAGGGGCGCCCGGCACGTCGCGGCGATGGCCTGGATGGTCTCGACGGGCACGGGCGCGTCGGCGCCGCTGCCGCCGTCGGCGAAAAGCAGTTTCATGCCCATCATCTCGCCCGCGAGGGCCGTCGCGGCGGCCAGGTCGGGCTTGTGGCGCGGCAGCGGCATCGAGCCGCTCATGAACTGCGCCGTCGTCATCCTCCCCGACTCGACCAGCATGTAGCCCGTCGAGATGGCTTCCAGGCCCAGCTGGCGGATGAGGGGCGCCGCCTGCACGTGCTGCCCGATAAGGTACTCGGGGTTGCGGCCCGAGATGATGGACAGGTACAGCACGGCGTCGAGCGGGCGGACGACCTGGGTAAGCGAGCCGGGAAAGCCCACGACGGGCAGCCGCGTGGCCCGTTTCAGCGCCGCCACGTACTGGTCGAGGTCAACGGTGTGGATGAGGCTGCCGCCCACGAACAGGGCATCCACGCCCTCGCCCTCGCACCACGCCGCAAAAGCCGGCAGGCGGGCTGGCGGCAGCTTGTCGGGGTCGATGAGGACGGCCAGCCCGCCGCCGCGCGCGTCGCGCGTGTCGAGCAGGTAGTCGTAAACGGTGGAATAGACCAGCGACACGGAAATCCAGGCTGCGGTGGGGGTCGGAAAAGGTACGCCAGCGGGGCCGGCGCGGGCGCGGAATTAGCCTTGCAGCGCCTCGGCCAGCAGCGTCGGCATCTGCGCGAGAACGGCGTCGAGGCCGCCCACGTCGCGCCCGCCCGCCGTGGCGAGGGCCGGGCGCCCGCCGCCGCCGCCGCCCACGCGCCGCGCCAGCACGCCGATGAGTTTGCCCGCCTGCACGCCGCGCGCCACGAGGGCGTCCCCGACGGCAAGGGCGAGGTTGGCCTTTTCGCCCGTCTCGTCGGCGCCCACGAGCAGGGCCACGCCCCCCTCGCCCAGCCCCTGCACCAGCACCTGCGCCAGGTCGCGGAGGGCGTCCATGCCGGCGCCGTCGAGCCGTCCCGTGGCAAGGCGCGCGTCGCCGACGGCGCGGGCGTGGCGGGCAAAGCCGTCGAGCTGGCTTTCCAGCCCGGCGCGGCGGGCCTTTTCGAGGGCGCGCTCGAGCACGCGCTGCGCTTCGAGCAGGGCTTCGATTTCGGCGTCGGCGGGGCGCGACAGGTTGCGGAACAGGCCGCGCACGCGCGCCAGCTCGTCGGTTTCGCTCCACAGGTGCGCCAGGGCGTCCATGCCCGTCACGGCCTCGACGCGGCGCACGCCGGCGGCCACGCTGCCCTCCGACACGAACCGGAACACGCCGATTTCGCCCGTGGCGCCCACGTGCGTGCCGCCGCAAAGCTCGACGGATCGCTGCGCGTCGAAGGTGATGACGCGCACGCGCTCGCCGTACTTCTCGCCAAAAAGCGCCATCGCGCCGCGCCCCAGCGCCTCTTCGATGGGCACGTCGCGGTCTTCCTGCCGGGCGACGTTGTCCTGGACGAAGCCGTTGACCCACGCCTCGACGGCGCGAAGCTGGTCGGGCGTGACGCGCTCGAAGTGGCTGAAGTCGAAGCGCAGCCTTTCGGGCGCCACGAGCGAGCCTTTCTGCTGCACGTGCGGCCCGAGCACGTGGCGCAGGCCGGCGTGCAGCAGGTGCGTGGCCGTGTGGTGCTTGGCGATGCGCGCGCGCCGCCCCGCGTCCACGCGCGCCGTGACGCCGGCCTCCACGTCGGCGGGGAGGTGGGCGACGACGTGGACGGTTTCGCCCTGCTGCTTTTGCGCGTCGAGCACGGCGATTTCCTCGCCGCCCACGACTAGCCGGCCCGCGTCGCCCATCTGCCCGCCGCTTTCGGCGTAAAAAGGCGTCGCCGCCAGCCGTATTTCGTGGCGCCGGGTGCCGTCGGGCAGCTCGACGCTGCGGTAGGCGGTGATTTCGGTTTCGGCGTCGAGCCGGTCGTAGCCCACGAACAGCGTCTGGCCCTCGCGCACGGGCTGCCACGCGTCCACGCGGCTCTGGTCCACCTTGAAGTGGGCGGCGGCGCGGGCGCGGCGGCGCTGCTCTTCCATCAGGCGCGCGTACGCCTCTTCGCCCACGCCAAAACCTTCTTCGCGCGCCATGAGCGCCGTCAGGTCGGCGGGGAAGCCATACGTGTCGTGCAGCAGAAAGGCCACTTCGCCGGGCACGAGGCGGTCGGCGGCGGCCTGGGAAAACTGGTCGAGCAGGGCTTCGCCTGTTTCGCCGTACGCCTTCTGGAGCAGGTCGAGGGCGCCCCGGTCGGACTGGAGCGCCTGCCGCGCTGCCGCGCCCGCGCCGGGCATCTCCTCCTGGGCGGCAAAGGCGCGCAGGTGCGGCAACAGCACCTCGAACGATTGCAGGCCCGTGCCCAGCGTCTGCAAAAAGCCTTCTTCCTCGGCCCGGATGACGCGCTCGACGTAGTCCTGCTGGGCGGCGAGTTCGGGAAAGGCCGCGCCCATCGTCTCGACGAGGGCGGGCACGAGGCGCGACAGAAACGGCTCGCGGAAGCCCAGCGTCTGGTAGCCGTAGCGGACGGCGCGGCGCAGAATGCGGCGGATGACGTAGCCGCGCCCGGCGTTGCCCGGCACCACGCCGTCGGCGACGGTAAAGGCGAGGGTGCGCAGGTGGTCGGCAATGACGCGCATGGCCACGCGGACGCGCTCGCGCTCGGCCGCGTCGGCGGTGTCAATGGCGTCGTAGCCCTCCACGTCGGCGCGGGGCGCGAGGCGGGCCGTGCTGTCGAGGAGGCCGGCGAAAAGGTCGGTGTCGTAGTTGCTGCTTTTGCCCTGGAGCACGGCCAGGACGCGCTCGAAGCCCATGCCCGTGTCCACGTGGCGGGCGGCGAGGGGTTCGAGGCTGCCGTCCGGCTGGGCGTTGTACTGGATAAAGACGAGGTTCCAGATTTCCATCACGCGCGGGTCGCCGGCGTTGACGAGGTCGAGGCCGGGCGTCTGGGCGCGCTCCTCGTCGGTGCGCAGGTCAATGTGGATTTCCGAGCACGGCCCGCAGGGGCCCGTGTCGCCCATCATCCAGAAGTTGTCTTTCGTCGCGCAGAACTTGACGTGGCCGGGGTCGAGGGGCGTCACGCCCGTCCACAGGTCGGCGGCCTCGCGGTCGGGTTCGAGGCCGAGCCGGGCGTCGCCCTCGTGGACGGTGGCGTAGAGCCGGTCGGCGGGCAGGCCCCAGCGCTCGACGAGCAGCTCCCACGCCCACGCGATGGCGTCGCGCTTGAAGTAGTCGCCAAACGACCAGTTGCCCAGCATCTCGAAAAAGGTGTGGTGGTACGTGTCGTAGCCCACCTCTTCGAGGTCGTTGTGCTTGCCCGAGACGCGCAGGCACTTCTGCGTGTCGGCGGCGCGCTGGTAGGGCCGCGTGCCCGTGCCCAGAAACACGTCCTTGAACTGGTTCATGCCCGCGTTCGTGAACAGCAGCGTGGCGTCGCCCTGGGGCACGAGGCTGGCGCTGGGCACGATGGCGTGGCCTTTTTCGCGGAAAAAGTCGAGAAAGTCCTGGCGCACCTGCGCCGACGTGTGGGGTTTGGGCATGGGGGTGTACAGAGTGGCGGGCCAACTTACACACCCCCCGGCGGGCGGTGGGTGAAAAGCCGTAAAAGCGCTATTACAGTGCTTTTACACCCCGGTACCCAGCCCACGCCATTCCTGCCCTCGTTTTGCGGTACTGTTTGCACACCCTCCAACAAACCCCGTTTACACTGCTATGGGCATTCTCAGCTGGATTCTCTTCGGCCTCATCGCCGGCGCACTCGCCAAATGGATCATGCCGGGCAACGATCCGGGCGGCTTTATCATCACCATCATCCTGGGCATCGTGGGGGCCGTCGTGGGCGGCTTCGTGGGCTCGCTGCTCGGGCTCGGCGGCGTGAACGGCTTCAACTTCGGCAGCTTCGTCATCGCCATTCTGGGCGCGCTGCTGGTGCTGTTCATCTACCGCAAGGTGAAATCCTGACGGTTGCTACCGCGTGTTTTCCAGGCCCCGGAGGTTTTTCGCGCCTCCGGGGCTTTTTTTGCGCCGCTGCGCGGCGATGTCGCTGGGCAGGCCGGGCGACACGCACGGGTGGCCCTCGACGAAAAAGCGGTACGGCAACTCGACGCCGCGCGTGAGGCCGATGCGCGCCGAGACGCCGACGGGGCCGGGCGGCTGCGTTTCGGGGCGGGCGAAATAGAGCGGCGGGCGCGTCAGGTCGGCGCCGTGCTGCCTGTTCGTGATGCCCATCGCCTGCGTCAGCTTGCCCGGCCCGCTCGTCAGGTCGCAGAGGCGGCGGGCCAGGGGGCGGTTGCGGTACATCGCGTCGAGGCCGCGCACGGGTTCGAGGGCGCGGACGAGCACGGCGCCCCCCACGCCCTCGCGCTCGGTGACGACGTTGAGCAGCCAGTAGCGGGCGTAGATGAGATAGACGTAGGCGCGGCCCGGCGGGGCGAACAGGTCGTGCCCGCGCCCCGTGGGCTTGAGCAGACCGGTTTGCAGGTCGAGCAGCCCCCAGCCGTGAAAGGCCGGGTCGTCTTGCAGATACCCTTCCGTCTCGACGATGCGCCCGGCCAGCACGCCTTCCGGCGTTTCGTGGACGAGCCAGCACCCCAGCAGGTCGCGGGCGACGCCCAGCGTGGGGCGGTCGAAAAACGCGGGCGGCAGGGGTTCGAGGGGTGCCACGTTTTTTATTCGACGTGCGTCAGGTGGCGCGTGGCGCGCTTTCCGCCCGCCTCGACGGCGACGAGGTACACGCCGGCGGGCAGCCCCTGCATCGTCCACGAGACGGCCTGCGGGCCCGCGCCGCGCGGCGCGTCGTCCAGCACGCGCAGCACCTCCTGCCCCAGCGCGTTGAACAGGCGCACCCTCACGCGGGTGGCAGCGCCGAGGACGAACTGGAGGCGCGTCTCCCCTGCCGACGGATTCGGGTACAGCCCGGTGATGCCGAGCCCGCTGCCCGGTTTTTCGCCCGTTTCCGCGCCCGTGGCAACGGCATCGCCGCTGGGCGCACTCTCGTTCCAGTTGGCGTCGAGGGCCGTCAGGACGTAGTGGTTGGGGCCGCCGAGGGGCGCGGCGTCGGCGAAAGAAGTCGCGGTGGCGGGCAGCACGGCGATAATCGCCGCGGCGTCGTCGAGGGCGCCGGGCAGCGCGGGCTCCGCGCCGAAGCGGTAGAGCGCGAACCAGCGCGCCCCGTCGTCCTCGCCGTCGCCGGCGGGCACGGCCGGCGCCTGCCAGGTAAGGGTGATGGACGGCCCCGAGGCGGTCGCCGTCAGGTTGAGGGGCGGAGGGGGCGCGAGCGTTTCCTTCCACGGCATCACGGGCGGCAGGGCCCGCGTGCGGTACAGATCCTGGCGCAGCGAGTCCTCGATGGCGTTCGAGTTGTACACGAGGTTGCCCGTGCGGAAAAAGACGCTGCCGGGGATGCCGTTGGCGCGGTTGAAGCGCACCTGGCGCGGCAACTCGGCGTTGCTGTACTGGACGCCCCGGTAGGCGGCGTGGCCGGGGTAGAGGTGGCGCCCGTTTTCCTGGGCGCGGTCGCGCCACCAGGAGGCCAGCCGCCCGTAGTCCTGCCCGCCGCCAAAGGCCCAGTAGAGCTGGGGCGTGATGTAGTCAATGGACTGCGCCCGCAGCCACGCCACGCCGTCGGCGTAGATGGTGTTGTAGGCGTCCAGCCCCGTCGTGCCAGAGGGCACGCCCGGCTTCCAGATGCCAAACGGACTCACGCCGTACTTGACGTGCGGCTTGACGGCGCGGATGGAATCGCCGACCTGTTTGATGAACAGGTTGACGTTGTCGCGCCGCCAGTCGCCCCGGTTAGTGAAGCCCCGACCTTCGGCGGCAAACGTCGCGTCGTCCTGGTTGGTGATGCCGGAAAAGCCCACACCGCCATTGGGGTACGGGTAGAAATAATCGTCGAAGTGGACGCCGTCAATGTCGTAGCGGCGCACCACGTCCATGATGACGCGCGTGTTGTAGTCGCGCACGGCCTGCTTGCCGGGGTCGAGAATGGCGATGTTGGGCTGCGAAAACTGGATAATCCAGTCGGGGTGCTTTTTCGTGACGTGGAGGCTGTCGGTGGCGTAGTTGCCGATGCTGCGCTCGACGCGGTACGGGTTGAACCAGGCGTGCAGCTCCATGCCGCGCTTGTGCGCCTCCTCGACGGCAAAGGCGAGCGGATCGTAGGCAGGGCTGGGCGCCTTGCCCTGCTGCTCGGTCAGCCAGTACGACCACGGCTCAATCGTCGAGGCGTACATGGCGTCGGCTTCCGAGCGCACCTGAAAAAAGACGGCGTTGATGTGCATCCGCGCCAGCTCGTCGAGCAGGTAGATGAGGCTGGCTTTCTGGTCCTGCGTCGTCCCCGTCGGCGGCCAGTCGAGGCGGGTGACGGTGGCGATCCAGGCGGCGCGGAACTCGCGTTTGGGGGGCGCCTCCTGCGCGCAGGCGGTGCCGGCCACGAGGGCCAGCAGGCAGAGGGGCAGCAGCTTCATCGGGGTAGCGTGTCGAAGGGGGAAAGAAAAAGCCCCCGGCCGCGCGGGCAGCCGGGGGCCTCAGAACACAGCGCGTTCGGGCAGGTCGGTTAGCGCACCACGGTAAAGGTGCCGCTGGCCAGGCGCCCGCCCGACTGCAAGCGGTACAGGTACAGCCCCGCGGGCAGCCCCGACGCATCAAAGGAAACGTCGTAGGTGTCGGCGGCCAGCACGTCGTCCACGACCGTCGCCACTTCGCGGCCCAGCGTGTCGTACACCTTGAGCGCCGCCGGCCCGGCCTGGGGCAGCGAGAACGAAAGCGTCGTCAGGCCCGAGGTGGGGTTGGGGTAGGTGCCCAGCACGGCGAAGCCGTCGGGCAGGGTGTTGCGGCCTTCGACGGCGCTGCCCTCGGTAAAGAGGAACTTCTGCACCGACGGCCCCGCCTGGCCGAACTGGCCGGCGTACGCCACCATGCCGCTGGGCGAAAAGGCAAGGGCGCGCGGGCGGCCCGTGCCACCGCCATTCCACTTGATGCTGTCGAGCGCGGGCGGGTTCGAGTAGTTGCCCGAAATCTGCTGCTGGTCGAAGGCGTACCACGTCTGCATCTGGTAGTGCGACTCGAAGCCCGGGAAGCGGTTGGGCGCGTCGTTGGGCGAGCCGGCGGCGACCCACAGGTCGTTCGTCACCGGGTGAATCGTGACCGACTCCGAATCCATGCCCTGCAGAACGGTGTCCGGCACCGTCGGGAACGAGGAGAACTCGTCGTTGCGGCGGTACATGTGGATGGCGTGCGTGGTGTAGCCTGCCCAGTAGATCGTGTTGCCGTCGCGCGACACCTCGAACGAACGCGAAAAGCCCTTCGTGCCCGTGATGAGGGCGGGGTCGAGCTCGACGAGGTCCGCCGAGAAGCGCTTGATGGGGCTGCCATCGCCCGCCACGACGGGGCGCGTGTACACGTTGCCCGCGCCGTCCACCGCTGCCGCCGTGAGCGAGGCACCGGGGTACGGCGTGGTCGCGTTCATCATCTCGCCCGTCTGGTAGTTGAGGCGGATGAGGCGGTCGCCCTGCGACACGTAGATGTTGCCGTCGGCGGGGCTGGCGCGCAGGCCGCGGCCCGTCATCGTGTCGTACGACTTGTAGGTGTTACCTCCCACGACGGCCGTGCCCAGGTACTGCAGGCCCAGCGTGTCGGCCACGGCGCCGTTCTGCTTGAGCGTGATGATGGGCGAAAACGTCGCCGGCGTGCCGTCCGGGTTATAGACGTAGATGGCGCGCACGTTGAGCGTCTTGTACTTCGTCGTGCCGATGACGACGGTATCGGCAAAGGTGAAGGACTGCGAGCCGTAGTAATCCTGGATCCACACCTTGCCGTCGGGGTCAACGGCCAGCCCGTGGGTGTCGTTGGTTTTGAGGGTGTCGGGAGGGAACAGCCCCGCGTACGTCCACGATTTCTGGGCGTGGGCCGCGATGGGGAGCGCCAGGGCGCAGAGGAGGGTCAGTAGCGTTTTGCGCATCGTGCCAAACAGGTTGATGGGAGGGGTTTAGAAAGTCTCCGCCTGGTGTGGAGAATTGGTGGAGCGAAGGTAAGGGTTACAGGCCGCAGATGCGAACGCTGCCTCAGCGCTCGCCCTGCCGCAAGGTGTTGATTACAACCAGATCGCCCTTCGTGGCCGAGGATTCTTTCGAAGCGACGATGCGCGGCCCGGAGGCGTAGAGCATGTTGCCCGTGCCCCACGTGAGGCCGGCAACGTTGCCCACGAGCAGCCCGTCGTAAAGCTCGCCAAAGGTGCCGTCGGCCAGGCGTTCGAGCAGGGGCGCTTCGTTTACCTGGGTCGCGGGGGCCGTCGGCACCAGCGTCGTGCCCATGATGAGGTCGCCGCCCGCGGTAAAGGCCAGCGCCGTCACCTGCTGCTCGGGAAACGTCGCCGTGACGTTGACCACGTCTTCGGCGGCGCCCAGCCCCTGGCCGCTGAGCGGGTAGCGGACGATTTTGTTGACCCCGTCGCTGACGACGGAGGCGTAGAGAAAGTCGTCGCGCACTTCGAGGGCGAGCACGCTGCCCGGCGCCGGGAACGGCGAAACGGCCTTGTCGAGCCCGACGCGGTAGAGAAAGCCCGTGCCCGAGCCGCCCGTCCACACGACGCCCGCGTCGTCGGTGTCGATGGCGCGCAGCACGAGCTGGGCGGGCGGCAGCACCACGTAGGGCGGCGTGCCGTCGGCGGTGCCGCCCTCGTTGATTTTAAAGACGGCGCGCACGTTGCGGACGCCCAGCAGGCCCGTGGCCGGGGCGTAGGCGAGGTCGGGGTAGGTGGCCGCCGTGGCGCTGGCGTACTGCGTGAAGGCGCCCTGCGGCGTGCTTTTGCGGATGCCGCCGCCCTTGCCCTCCACCGTGACGGAGAAGTACACGTTGCCGTCGGCGTCGCTGGCCAGCCCGAAAGGCTGATCCGACACGGCCAGCTCGCCCAGCCGCTCGACGGCAGGCAGCAGCGCGTAGCCTACCTGCTGGCTGAAATGCTCGGCCCGCACCACGGCGACGCGCACCATCAGGTCGCGCACCGTCACGTCGCGCGAGGGCAGGTTGGGCGCCTTCATGGTGATGGTCGTCGGCGTGACGGCGAGCACGGGGTAGCGCGTGCCGTTGAAATAGACGAACGTGCTGTCGGGGCTGGGCGCGAAGTTCTGGCCCGTGAGCGTCAGCGTGGTCACACCCGCCAGCGACAGCCCCACGGCAGGCTCGATGCCCGTCAGCACGGGGTCGGGGCGCGGCGGCTGGTAGGTGCCTTTCTGGATGGGGTCGTAGAGGCTCGGCCCCTCGGCGGTATCGCAGCCGGCAAAGGTGGCAAGGGCCAGGGCGAGGCCAAGCAGGTGGAACGGCGCGCGCGTAACGGTGGGCATGACGGGAGAGAAACGTTAGATCGAAAAGCGCAGCGACAGGCGGTGCACCTTGCCAAACTGGTTGAAGACGCCAAAGTCGGTGTAGGCGTAGTCGGCGCCAAAGCCGACGCCGCGCACCTTCTGCTGCACGCCCACGCCGAGGGAGACGCCCTGCTCGTCGGCAGGCTGCGTGTAGCCCGCGCGCAGGAAAAGCGTGTTCATGAAGCCGTACTCGGCGCCCACGTTGATCTGCTCGGTAAAGTCGCGCGGCTTGCTCGTATCCACCACGAACAGGAGCGAGTGCACGTCGCTCATCGAGGTGAGGTCCATCAGGTCCATCGCAAAGCCGATGCGCAGCTCGAGTGGAAGCTGGAAGCTTTCCTCGGCAAAGGTGACCTCGGGCGAGAAGTTGCGCGCCGTCACGGCAAAGTTGAGGCTGCGGAAGCCCGTCTGGTAGAGCATCCCGAAGTCGTAGGCCAGCACGCCTTCCTTCGCCTCCACGCGCGTCAGGCTGCCGTCGCCCGCGCGGTTTTCGACGGGCGAGCCCAGGTCGAGCGAGGCGTACTTGACGTGGCCGCCGATGGAAAAGCGGTCGGTGAGGGCGCGGGCGTAGCCGACGCCCACGCTGTAGGCCGAGGGCGAAAACGTGCCCAGGTCCACGTAGCCGTCGTCGTTGTTGGCGCGGATGGTTTCCTGCATCGCGCCGTAATCCACGTAGAGCAGCGACAGCCCGACGACGCCCCAGCGCCCGCCCTGCGGCGCAAAGCTGACGCCGGCGATGTTGTAGTCAATGTCGGCAATGAACTGCACCTGCGAGGCGCCCGCCGTCACCAGGTTCTGCTGGGCCGCCAGGCCCGCCGGGTTGTAGAACAGCGACGCGTACATGCCGTCCACGGCCGTCACGGCGTTGCCCAGCGCGGCGGCGCGCGCGTCTATCGAGGTGGAGAGAAACTTCATGCCCGTCTGGGCGCGCTTGTCCTGCTGCGCCTGGGCAGCAGTGGCCACGCCGAGCGCGAGGGCAGCAAGTAGAAAGAGGCGGTGGGTCATGGACTCGGCAGGATGCTGGCCTCAGCGGATGATGACGAACTTGCGGTACGTGGTGTCGCCTTTCTGGAAAAGCTGCTCGCCCGTGTTCTGATCTACGATGTCTTCCGTCACGGTGATGACGGCGATGTACACGCCCGAGACGACGACCTGCCGCGAGGCGGTCGTGTGGTCCCAGAACGCGTCGCCGGCGCCGTTGCTGTGCTCGATGCTATCTACGAGCTCGCCCAGCTCGGTGTAGATGTCGATGCGGCACTGGCCGGGGACGTTGTAAAAGGCCAGCTTGTCCGTCTGGTCGAAAAAGCGGGGCGAGTTGGTGGCGCGCGAGCCGCCGGGCGAGCCGATGTAGAACGGGTTGGGCACGATGCGCACCGCTTCCATGCCCCGGCCCTGCGGGCGCTGGAGCTGGGCGGGGGTGTAGGTCTGCGCGTAGTAGCGCGAGCTGCGCAAAAGCCGCCCCGCCGGCACGCCCGAGTTGCCGCTGGTGGTACCGTCCGTGGCGACGAGGTAGTAGAAGTAGTTGATGCCGCGCTTGGGCGTCAGGTCGTCAAACGAGCGCTCGCCACCGCCCGCGGTGTGGATAAGCTGGTAGTCCTCGTCGTAATCCGTCTCGGAGCGGTAAATCTCGAAGCCGTTGGGGCTTTCGCCCGGGTACACGTCCCACGCGAGCGAGATGCGGTCGCCGCCGCTGTTGACGGTGAACTGGCTGGGCGGGTTGGGCGGGCGCTGGATGGTGACGTCGCCGTTGTTGTAGCCGGCAATGGCGCGGTTGAAGGTCTGGAAAAGGGAGTCGCGCGAGGTAAAGACCCACTCGTTCTTGGTTTTGCCGCCGACGCCGTTGATGGTGACGGGCAGCACGCCGGCAGGCGTGTCGCGCGTGGCGGGCGGCGCCGCCTTGTAGGCTTCGCCGATGCGCTTGTTGGCCTCGCGGCTCAGCCCCGCCCCCGCCTCGGCCATCACGATGCGGATGCTCTGGCCGGGCGCCAGCGTGTACGGCCCGAAGCCCATCGCGCTCGAGGCGCCGCCGGACTTGCTCTGCGCCGGGTCTTTCGTGGGGTACATGAAGCCCGGCAGCCCTTCGGGCTCGACCACGTAGGCGTGCCGCGTGGTGGCGTCGGTCGTCATGAAGTTGTAGTCCTCGATCATCTTGTTTTCCGAGAACGGGTCGCGGCTGGAGAGAAACTGCTCGTCCGAGTCGAAATACTTCATCACGAAAGGCTGCGCCGGGTCGTCGGCCTGGGCGCCGGCCGAGGCGTCGGCGTGGAGCACGACGGTTCCGACGAACTGCGAGGCGCCCAGCCGCCCCAGCGTGTCGGACGCGGCAATCTGGACGGCGGGCACGCCCTCGCGCAGAATGGGGCCGCCCAGGTTGTTGTACGTGATGGCCGGGTTGCGCCCGGGGAAGTAGCCGTGCCACGAGAACATGGCGCGGAAGTCCTGGTCGGTCGTGCCGTACTGCGCGTCCAGTCCGTCGCCGCGCGCGTCCACCATGTTGTTAATGCCCCAGCCCGTCTGGTTGCCGATGAGGTAGCGGGTTTCCTTGGCCACCGACCAGCGCCACTGCCAGAAAAACACCACGTCTTCAAGCGTCTGATTGGGCAGCTCGATTTCCTCATCCCCGTCGGTATTGCCCGTGTTGGTGAAGATGTATTCGAGCACGTGGTAGTTGTCGTGGTACTCGTTGGAGAACTGGTAGATGTTGCGCTGCATGGTAACGCCCAGCAGCGTGTTGACGGTCGAGAAGATGGCGCGGTCGGAGATCAGGTCGGGGTCCACGCGGTCGTTGACCATGCCCGCGTCGGGCTCCGACACGTCGCCGTCCACGAGCACGACGGGCGGCTCGTAGCGCGAGACCATCTCGAACTTGACGGGGAAAAACTCGCCCACGCCCGTGCCGCGCGGCCCCACGTGGACGACGCGCACGGGAAACGTGGTGCCCTCCGGCCCGGTCACGTTTTTGGCGCCAATCCAGAAGCCCTTTGCGGCCTGCATGTCGGTGTAGCGGTAGATGCCGGGCCAGCGCATCCCGTACTGCTGTTCTTTGATAAAGCCCTCCTCGATCTCGCTGCCGACGGCCGAGTACCAGTTGTGGAGCGAGCCCGCCGAGAGCCACTTGACGTCGAACTGCGCGCGGGCCGGCAGGGCAGCGCCCAGCCACAGCAGAATCAGAAAAAGGCGGAGCAGCGTGGAGACGCGTTGCATGGGTGTAGTCGTAGAAGCCTGAGCAGTCCGGGCGTTACAGGTTGATGCGCAGACCGAAGTAAACATCGCGGGGGTTGAGAAAGGTGAGGAATCCCTGGTTGGGCATGTCGATGTACGCCTTGTCCTTGAGCACGCGGTCCACCTTGCTCTGGTCTGCCGCCACCCACGCGCCGCCCTTGAACTCGAGGTACGACTGCGAGGCGCGCTCGTAGTAGAGCCGGTCGGCGCGCGGCGCGGTGACGGCCCCGCGCTCGGCCGCGATCTCGATGGGCACAAACGCGACGCCGGGCTTGCGGTAGTCGCCCGGGCGGTCTTTGCCGGGGATGTTTTGGTACTCGTTGGCGCGCTCGGGCAGGTGCAGCGACCGCATGTAGTCGAGGTAGTCGCCGCCGTCGGAGGCGCCGCTGAAGGAGAGGTAGCGCTGGTTGAACAGGTTATCCACGTCGAGGTAGAGCGCCACGCGCCGCCGCCCGACGGTGAACTCCTTGCTCAGCCGCATCTCGACATTCGTGTAGTCCTTGAACTGCACGTTGTTGACGACGCCCTCGATCGAGCCGCCGCCCGTCCACGTAAAGTAGCGGCCCGCCTGCCAGCGCCCCAGCAGCGACAGCTGCACCCCACCGAGGGGGTTGACGCCGCCCCACGCGGGCCCGAAGGCGTCGGGCGAGGTAAAGACGAGGTTGATGCGCCCGTAGGGCTGCGGCACGGGCTTCGACTGGGCCTGCCGGCGCAGCGCGTCCGACTTTTCCTGCTCGCGCTGCGTGGTCGTGTTCTCGTAGTACGTGGGCAGCCCGAAGCGGCCCGACGTGCTCACCATGTAGGTGTAGTTGACGAAGCCGCGCACCCACCGCCCCCGGTCGCGGGCAAAGGAAAGCTCGAAGCCGCGAATGTCGGCGTACGAGTTGGGCTCGGACTTCGAGTAGGACACGTTGCCGCTGCGCGCGTTGTAGGTGACGAGCAGCGGGTCGAGCGAGAGGTCTTTGTAGTAGCCCGCCACGCGCACCAGAAACTGGTTGAAAAGCGAGTGCTCGTAGCCCAGCTCGTACGCAATCGTCTTGGGCAGCGGCGCGTTCGGGTCGGCCACGCGCGTGACGGCGTTCGTGGCCGTCTCGTAGCGCACCAGGAACAGGTTGTTGGGGTCGGGAAGCTGCCGGAAGTGGCCGTAGTTGAAGTACAGCTTCGAGAACGTCGTCACGGGGAACGACACGCCCAGGCGCGGACTCAGCGTCACGAGCTTTTTGGTGGGCGACTGCGCGATGGTGTCGAAGCGGGCCAGGTTGGCAAACGACGGGTCGAAAAGGCTGTAATCGTACCACTTGCCGCCCGCGTTGAAATAGTCGAGGCGCAGGCCCGGGTTGGCCACCAGCCCCTTGAACTCCAGCTTGGCCTGCAAGTAAGCCGCCGACCGCGCGGGCGTCTTGTCCCACGCCGCCACGAAGTTGTTGGTGGGCAGGAAAGCGTCGTAGGCGCCGTAGTTGACGCGGCTGTCGGAGAGGTTGACCTCGACGCCCGTTTTGACTTCGAGAAAGCGGTTCATCTGCCGCGTAAAGTCCGCCTTGACGTTGTAGGCGACGACGCGGCTCGTGTCGCGGGCGTTGCTCATGCCCACGCCCATGCGCAGCCCGTCCACGCCCGTGCTCGGGTTGGGCATAAAGCCAAAGGGCCCCTCGTCAAAGCTGACGCCGCCAAAGGAGACGACTTTCGTCGTGTCGCGCAGCGGGCCGGGGTGGGTGTCGTAAAACGAGGCGTAGCGCGTAAAGCGGATCTCGTAGAACGACTTGTCGTCGAGGGCGTGCGAAAACTTGGCGCCCAGCATAAAGTCGCGCGAGCGCGTGGGCGCCCAGTAGTCGGTCGAAAAGATGCGCGAGTCAATAAAGCCGACGCCCGAGCCGCACGAGGTGGACATCTGGCACGCGATGCCGTCGGCGGACGAGAAGATGCCCGTGCCGCCCGTGCGCGAGGCCGCCGTGCCCTTGGCGTTGCCGTAAAGCCCCTCAACCGTCAGCTTCATGCCGCGCGCCACGTCGCTCGTGAGCTTGACGTGGCCCGAGCGCTGGAGAAAGCGGTCGGTGTTGAGCGGGATGAGGTACATGTTCTGCTCCTCGCGGTAGGACGCGTAGAAGCGCGTCCGCCCCCAGCGGTTGAGCAGCGGCACCGGCCCGCCAAAGCCCACGTCCGCCACGTAGTCCGGCTGGTTGATTTTCATCACCTTGCGGTGCTGCCAGAGAAACGCCTGGTAGAGCGCCTCGGGCGTCATGTCGTTGCTGGGGTCGTTGTCTTTGAGCAGGTTTTCGGAAGCGGCAATCCAGCCGTTGAACTCGGGGTACTGCCGCCGCGTGTCCTCGTCCCAGGCGCCGCTTTTGGTGCCCGTGAAGGCCACCGCCGGGTCGGTGTAGGGCCTGATCCAGTACGAGTTGGGGTCGTTGGCCGAGCCGTCGAAGTTTTTGTCGGCGGGCGGGCTGTAGCGGATCGAGGCGTCAATCTCGAAGCGCGTCGGGTCGCCTTCTTTCGTGACCACGTTGATGACGCCCGAGCGGACGTTGCCGTACTCGGCGTTGAAGCCGCTCGTGACCACCTGCACCTCCTGCACGGACGAGAGGGGGATGCTCGTAAAGGGCGCGTTCGAGCGCTCGTCGCGCAGCGTGAGGCCGTTGACGTTGAAGGAGAGTTCGTCCGAGCCGCTGCCTCGGATGCTCAGGCCCTGCGCGCCCGCGAGCAGCCCCACGGCGCTCGACACGCTCGAGATGGGCAGGCTCTCGATCTGCTCGCTCGTCACGTTGGCCTGCGACGAGGCCACGTCCACCTCGACGACGGGCCGCGTGGCCGTCACGATCACGTCGCCCTCGATGCCCAGCGCCTCCTCGCGCATGGCGATGTCGAGCGTCGTCGTCTGCCCGATGTTGACGCGCACGTCCTCGACCACGTTGTCGGCGTAGCCGATGTACGAGGCGCGGATGGTGAGCGTGCCCGGGCGCACGTTGAGAATGGTGTAGTAGCCGTCGAGGCCCGTGGCCGTGCCCTGCGTCGTGCCGTCAATGCGGACGTTGACGCCGGGCAGGGCCTCGCCCGTGGCGGCATCGGTAACGCGGCCCGCGATCTTGCCCGTCTGGGCGGCCAGCGTGGGGGCGAGAACCAGCGACAGCAGCAGGGCGGCGGCCCGTACGTAACGTTGCGTCATGACTGTGCAGAGGAAAACCGGCGGGAAAGCGCTTTTGTGAAGACGCGCGCCAAAGGTACGGTATGAGAGGCTGTCGGGGAAAGGCAGAAGTGCGGGCAAACCCCTCAGGAAAGGGCAGAAAACTATCCCCCGAGGCCGATTTGCACCAGGAAGTGCGGCACGATGCCGGGCTGCAAAAGCAGCGTCAGCACGAGCCCGCCGAGGGCGCCGCCCAGGTGCGCCTCGTGCGCGATGCCGCCGAGGGCGCCCGCCTCGCGCCCCTGCTTCATGGCGTAGATGGAGCCAAAGACGTACACGATGGCGAACAGCCACGCGGGCATGGGAATGACGAACAGCACGCCCAGCATGGCCGTCGGCGCAAACAGGCAGAACGAGAACACGACGCCCGAGATGGCGCCCGAAGCGCCCACGGCGGCGTAATTCGGGTTGCGCCGGTGCATCAAGACGCTCAGCGCATTGGCCGCCAGCTCCGACCCGAAATAGAGCAGCAGAAACCGCCCCGGCCCCATCACGCTCTCCAGTGGCGGCCCGAAAAAGTAGAGCGTGATCATGTTGAACAGCAGGTGCGTAATGCTGCCGTGCACGAATCCCGCCGTGAAAAGCCGCTCCCACGCCCGGTTGCGCACCACGTCGAAAGGCACGAGCGCCAGCCTTTCGAGGGCGCGCGGATTCACCATCAGTACATACAAGCTTACGGCCACATTCACGGCCAGCAGCAGCAGCGTGGCGGGCGCGCCGGTGAGGTTCAGCATTGCTCAGGCCCCCGCAAAGTGGTGGATGACCGACTCGAACAGCGGCCGCCCGTCCGCCGTGCCGATGGCGGCCTCGACGTGCCGCTCGGGGTGCGGCATCATGCCCAGCACGTTGCCGCCGGCGTTCACGATGCCCGCGATGTCGCGCGCCGAGCCGTTGGGGTTGGCCGCGTCGCTGCGCACTCCTTTTGAATTGCAATAGCGGAAAACGACCTGCCCCTCCCCTTCCAGCCGGTCGAGGGTTTCGTCGTCGGCGTAGTAGCGCCCGTCGCCGTGGGCAATGGGGATGTCGAGCACCTGCCCCTTTTCGATGGCGTGCGTAAACGGCGTCTGATTGTTCTCGACGCGCAGAAACTGGTTTTTGCAGCGGAAGCGCAGCCCGGCGTTGCGGCCCAGCGCGCCGGGCAACAGGCCCGCCTCGCACAGCATCTGGAAGCCGTTGCACACGCCCAGCACCAGTCCGCCCTTCCGGGCAAACCGCACCACGTCCTGCATGATGGGCGAAAAGCGGGCGAGGGCGCCGCTGCGCAGGTAGTCGCCATACGAAAAGCCGCCCGGCAGGGCGACGAGGTCCACGCCGGCGGGCAGGGCGGCGTCTTTGTGCCAGACAAACGTGGCCTCCTGCCCCATCACGTGCCCGAAGGCGTGGTAGAGGTCGTGGTCGCAGTTGGAGCCGGGGAAAACGACGACGGCGGCGCGCATGGCGGGCGGGGCGGTTGGCGGGAAATCAGGCGTCAAACTACGATGCCTGGCGCGGCGGGCCGTGCGAAAAGTGGACGGCAGGCGCGTCAGCCGGGCAGGGCGTGGAGGGCGCCGCGCGTCTGCCGGACGGCCCACGCGGCGGCGGGCGGCGCCAGGCGCATCCCGCGCACGAGGGCGTCGGCGAGCGCGGGGCGGGTGAACAGGGCGTGGAGGGCGCGGCCCAGCAGCAGGCGCGGCGCAAAGGCGCGCCGCCACACCTGCCGGTACCGGCGCGCAAAGTCCATCTCGGACAGCGTGCCGTCGAGAAAGGCGAGGGCGAGCGGGGCGGCGCGGGCCGCGCTTTCGAGGGCCATCGCCATGCCGTCGCCGCAGAAGGGCGTAATCATGGCCGCCGTGTCGCCCACCATGCAGACGCCGTCGGCGAAAAGCCCTTTGGGGCGGAACGTCACCTGGGCCGTGGTTTCGTAGCGCCGCGACACGCGCCGCATCGCCGCGAGCCGGGCGCCCAGCAGCGCGTTGTGGCGGCCCGACTGGGCCACGAGCGCGTCGAGCCCGCCGGCCTTTTTGATGGCGCCCTCGTGCGTCAGCCAGCACACGTTCACCAGCCCGTCCTCGACGTGCGACAGGCCGCAGTAGCCGCCGGGCGTGGCGTGCATCTCGATGGCGTCGCCCAGGTCGAGGCCGCTGAAATGGGCTTTGAAGCCGACGAGGGGCGAGCGCTTCTGGAGAAACGGGCGCTCCAGCCGGGCGTCGAGGGCGGCGCGCTTGCCCCACGCGCCCAGCACGAGCCGCGCCCGCACCTTTTCGCCGCCGGCCTCGACGGTAAACACGCCGTCCGCGCCCCGCGCGATGGCCGTCACCGCGCAGCCGTCGCGGGCCGTCGCGCCCACGGCCCGGGCGCGCTGGAAAAGCAGCGCGTCGAGGCGGTAGCGGCTGAAACCCGTCGCCGGGCGCGGCAGCGCCGTGGTGGCCTGCTGGCCCGAGGGCGCCGTCAGCAGGGCGTGGCGGATGGCGCGGGCGCCCGATGCCTGCACGTCTTCCCACACGCCCAGCGCGCCCAGCAGGCCGCCGGCTTCGGGCGAGAGGAATTCGCCGCACAGCTTGTGCGCGGGGTAGCGCTGCTTTTCGGCCAGCAGCACGCGCGCGCCGGCGCGGGCGAGGTGGATGGCGAGGCTGCACCCGGCCAGCCCGCCGCCCACGACGACGGCATCGTAAAAGGGCGTCGAGGGGGTTTCCATCAGCCCGCGGTGACGAGCCAGCGGAACGCCCACCGCCAGCGAAAATGGCGCGGCACCAGGCCCGCGCGGGCGAAAAGGGCGGCAAGTTCGGCGCCGGTAAAAGCGCGCAAAACGGAGTGCGGCGCGTCCGACTGGAACATGGGCGACGTGGCAAAAAGGCGCCCGAGCAGCCCGATGGCGTAGTAGGCGACGGGGTGCCGGTGCAGGTCGTTGACGACGACGTGGCGGGCCACGCGCCGCATCTCGCGCAGCACGCGCGCGGCGTCCTCGTCGCCGAAATGGTGGAGAAAAAGGGCGGCGTGCGCCACGTCGAAGTGGCCGTCGGCAAAGGGAAGGGCAAAGGCGTCGCCTTCGCGGGCGTCGAGCTGCACGCCGGGCGCAGGCGGGCCGAGGCGGGCAAGGGCGCGGCGGGCGTAATCCACCGTCACGGGGTGCTTGTCCACGCCCGTCGCGTGGAGATGGGTGCCCGTGCGCGCGGCCCACGCGCCCAGGGCGCGCAGAAAGTCGCCGCCGCCCATGCCCACGTCCAGCACGCGCCCGCCGCCGGGCGGCAGGCACGCGGCGACGGCCTCGACGGACGGCCCCGTGCCGCCCAGCCACCGGTTTACCGCCGTCAACTCGTCGAGGGCGCGCACCAGCCGCCAGTCGCCGATGGCGGGGTCGTCCATCATTTCGGGGTCGAGGTTGCGGCGGGAAAAGTCGGGCATGGCACGTAGAGCGGGGGGCCTGTTAGCGCGACGGGCGCGGGCTGTTCCACCTGCCCGAAACCTTTGCCCCAGCGGTGGCTTGGCGCGACGCATGACGCCCGACGCCCTGCCAGAAGCCTACCGCCGCCACGCCCGCGCCCTGCTGCCGCGCGCCCACGTGCCGTATTCGGGCGCCCCCCGGGCCGTCGTGCTGGTGGACGCCGGGGGGCGGTGGCTGCCCGGCGTGCGCGTCGAGAACGCCTCGTTTTCGCTTACCATCGGCGCGCTGCGCAACGCCCTCACGACCGCCGTGGCGACGGGCTTTGGCCCGCCCGTCGCCGCCCTCGCCACGGCGCCGTTTACGCCCGAGGAAGCTCTCGCCCTCGAAGAAGCCTGCCCCCACCTGGGCCTGCGCGGCGCCGACCTGTGGCAGGCCGACGCGGTGCTGCCCGCGCCCGCCGGGGTGTGGAGTCCGTTTCTGGACGCGCCGCCCCCTGCCACCCCTGCCGACGGCATCGCCCTGGCCGCGCGCATCGCGCAGCGCGCCGTCGTGCCCGCGTCGGACTTCCGGGTGGGCTGCGTGGTCGCCCTGGCCGACGGGCGCCTCGTGCCGGGCGTCAACGTGGAGACGCGCGACTGGGTGCAGACGCTGTGCGCCGAGCGCAACGCGCTCTCGACGCTGGTGAGCTACGGGCTGGGGCCTGCCCACGACCTCTTTCTCGCCTGCCTCGCCTGCGACTGCTCGCCGTGCGGGGCCTGCCGGCAGGTCATAACGGAACTTGCCCCCGAAGGCCGGACTTGGATGGGCCGCTCCGGCACGCCCGTCTCGCTTACCCCCGAGGCCCTTTTGCCCGACCGGTTTTCCGGCCTGCCCCCCCGGCGCTGACCTTCCTTTATGCTGCTGCAAGGCTTTCTCTTCGTTCTCGGCCTCGCCATTTTGTACTACGGTGCCGAGTGGCTCGTCAGGGGCGCGTCGGCCCTGGCGCTGCATTTCGGCATCCGCCCGCTTGTCGTCGGGCTGACGGTTGTGGCGCTGGGGACGAGTATGCCCGAGTTCGTGGTCAACTTTTTCGCCACGTTCTCCGACAACGACAGCCTGGCGCTGGGCAACATCGTCGGGTCGAACATCGCCAACATCGGCCTCATCCTGGGCCTGAGCGCGCTCGTGACGCCGATTGCCGTGGCCAAGTCCACGCTGCGGCGCGAGTACCCGATGCTGCTGGGCGTGATGACGCTGTTCTACCTGCTCTCGCTCGACGGCACGCTGGGCCGGCTCGACGGCGCGCTGCTGGTGCTGGGCCTGACGGGTTTCCTGCTGTTCGTCATCCACGACACGCGCAAGACGGCCAGCCAGCGGGCGGCCAAGGAAGCCCTCGAAGACATGATTGCCGAGCCGACGACGGCGGTGCGCAAGCACGTGATATGGCTGGGCTTTGGCATCGTGTTTCTGGCCGTCGGGGCGCAGCTCATGGTCAACGCGGCCATCTTTTTCGCCAGCGCGCTGGGCATCAGCCCCATCATCATCGGCCTCACCATCGTGGCCATCGGGACAAGTCTGCCCGAGCTGGCGGCGTCTGTCGTGGGGGCGATGCGGGGCGAGGACGACCTGGCCTTTGGCAACGTCATCGGCAGCAACCTGCTCAACGTGATGTTTGTGATCGGGCTGCTGGCCCTCGTGCGCCCCATCAAGGTGCCCGCCGACGCGCTGATGGTTCACTTTCCCGTGATGCTGGTTTTCAGCATCGCCATTCTGCCGCTGGCGCGGTCGGGCTACCGCCTTTCGCGTGTGGAGGGCGGGTTGCTGCTGACGGGCTTTGCGGGTTACATGGTGTACCTCACCCTGTCGGCGGGGCAGCCATGATGCGCGGACTCGTGCTGCTTTTCCTGCTGGTGGAAGCGGCGCCCGCGCAGCCGCGCTACTGGATTTTTTTCGACGCGAAAGGCGGCGCAGAGGCCCCTGCCGTCCAGGCGGCGCCTGCCTCGCCCCGCGCCCTGTCGCGCCGGGCCTTGCGCGGCGCGGCCGGGGCCGACACGCTGCTGGCGCCCGTGCCGCCGGCGTACCTGTCCGCGTTGGAGGCGCTGGGCGTGCGCCCCGCCCGGGTAAGCCGCTGGCTCAACGCCGCCTCGGCGCCCCTCTCCGACGCGCAGCGCGAAGCCGTCCGGGCGCTGCCGTTCGTGCGGCGCGTGCAGCCCGTGGGCAGGATGGGCGCAGCGGCGGCCCGGCCCGCGCCCCCTCCGCCCCCTGGCCCCCGCGCCCTGCCCCTCGACTACGGCGCCTCGTACGGGCAGCTTGCCCGCATAGACGCCATCGCGCCGCTCGAGCGCGGCATCAACGGCGCGGGCGTGGTGCTGGGCTTTCTCGACACCGAGTTCGGCGGCTTTCAGCATCCGGCCTTTGAAAGGTTGCGCCGCGACGGGCGGCTGCTGGGGCAGCAGAACTTCACGCCCGCCGCGCAGTCCAGCCGGCACGGCCAGAACGTGGCCTCCATTGCCGCCGGCTACGCGCCCGGCGACCTCGTCGGGCCGGCGTGGGGCGCCTCCATTCTGGGCGCGACGACGGAGTTTGCGCCGACCGAGACAAACGCCGAGGAGGATGCTTTCGTGGCGGGCCTCGAATGGCTCGAAGGCGAGGGCGTGGACGTGGTGAACACGTCGCTGGGCTACACCACCTTCGACGAGGGCCAGCGCTCGTACACGCCCGCCGACCTGGACGGCGACACGGGCGTCACGACGCGCGCCGCCGACGCCGCCGTGGCGCTGGGCGTGGTCGTGGTGGCGAGTGCGGGCAACGAGGGCTGCGACAGCCCCGCCCACTGCTGGTACTACATCGGCACGCCCGCCGACGGCGACGGGGTGATTGCCGTGGGCGCCGTGAACCCGGACTCCACGCGCGCCGGTTTTTCCTCCCTCGGCCCCACCGCCGACGGGCGCGTCAAGCCCGACGTGGCGGCGCAGGGCGTGCAGGTGCGCTTTGCCACGGGCGCGGCGCAGTACGCTTGGGGCAGCGGCACGTCGTTTTCCGCGCCGCTCGTGGCCGGCGTCGCCGCGCAGATGCTTCAGGCCAACCCCGGCCTGTCGCCTGCCGAGGTGCGCGCCCTGCTGCGGCAGACGGCCTCGCAGGCGGATGCGCCCGACACCAGCCTGGGATGGGGCATCGTGGACGCCGACGCCGCCGTCCGCGCCGCCGCGCTGCTGGGTGGGCGGGCCACGCCCGGCATCGCCGTCGTGGTGCTGCCCGACCCGGGCGGTCCGCGCCAGACGTTCGTCGTTCGCGGCGAGGCCGACAGGGCCACGCTCACCGTGTTCGACGCCCTCGGGCGGCGCGTGGCGACGCCTTTTGCGGGCACGCTTTCAGGCGTGACGCGCGTTTCCTTCGACGCCGACCTCCCCTCGGGCCTCTACCTGTTCGCCCTCACGACGGCGCAGGGCCGCGTGTCGGGGACGTTTTACCGCTTTCGCTGAGCCCGCGTGCATTTCGCCCTTGCCCACCCGCTGCTGTTTTTCGCTGGCCTCGTGCTGGCCGGCGCGGCGGCGTGGTGGACGTACCGCGCCACCGTGCCCGCGCAGACGCCTGCCGCCCGCGCCACGCTTGTCGCGCTGCGCACCCTTACCCTCGCCCTCGTGCTGCTGCTTATCGCCGAACCCCTCGTGCGGGGCGTCGAGCGGCGCGACGAGCCCGCCGTGCTGGCCCTGCTGGTGGACGAAAGCCAGAGCATCGCCTTTCAGGACAGCCTGGCCGGCGGCCTGCTCCGCCCGGCCCTGGCGCGTTTTCTCGATCAGCTACCCGCGAACATCCACGTCGAGCGCTTCGGCTTTGCGGGCGAGGCGCGCCGGCTGGGCCCCGCCGACACCCTTGCCCTCACGGGCAGCCGCACCAACCTGGCCCGCGCCCTCGAAACCGCGCGCGACGCCCTGGCCGGGCGCAACGTGCAGGGCATCGCCCTTTTTTCCGATGGCAACTACAACGCGGGCCGCAACCCCGTGTACCCCGCCGAGCGCGGCGGCGTGCCGGTTTTCGCCGTCGTCGTGGGCGACACGAGCAGGCTGCGCGACGTGCGGCTGCGGCGCGTCGAGGCCAACGAGGTCGTGTACGCCGGCGCCCTCGCGCCCGTCCGGGCGTGGGTGCAGGGGCTGGGCTACGGCGGCGCGCCCGTCGAGGTGGTGTTGCGGATGGGCGGCACCGTGCTGGCCCGCGCCCGCGCGCTGCTGCCCCCCGGCGGCGCCGAGGCGCCCGTCGAACTCGCGTTCACGCCCGGGGGCGCCGGCCCCGCCCGGCTGACGGTCGAGGTGTCGCGCCTGGAGGGCGAGGCCACGTACCGCAACAACGCGCAGACCGTGACGGTGCAGGTGCGCCCCGACCGCCGGCAGGTGGTGCTGCTGGGCGCCGCCCCCGAGCCCGACGTGGCAGCACTCCGGCAGGCCCTCGAATCCGACGCCAGCCTTGCCGTCACGGCGCGCGTGCAGCGGGCGCCGGGCAGCTTTTACGAAGGCGACCTGCCGCGCCTCGACACCGCCGACGTGATCGTGCTGGCGGGCTTTCCCGGCGCCGCTGCCGACGCCGCCACGCTGGCGCGCATCCGCGCTGCCGCCGAGGGGGGCGTGGGGATTGCCTTTTTCGCTACCGCCCGCACCGACTACGCCATGCTGTCCCGGCTGGCGGGCGTGCTGCCGGCCACCCCGGCAGGCGTGCCCGGCAGCTTTTCCGAGGCGTTTCTCCAGCCCACGCCCGCCGGCAGCGTCCACCCCATTTTCGACATCCCGCAGGCGCCGCCCCTTGCCGCCCGCCGCCTGCCGCCCCTTTTCAGCCCCGACGCGCGCTGGACCGTCGCGCCCGGCGCCCGCGTGCTGGCCACCGCCGAGGTGCGGGGCGTCAGCCTGCCCACGCCCGTCTTCCTGGTCGAGAGCCTGCCGCGCCGCCGCGCCGCCATGCTGCTGGGCGCCGGCACGTGGCGCTGGAACACCCTCCCGCGCGACCTGGAAGACGCCGCGCCGTTCTGGCCCGCCTTTGTCGCAAACGTCGCGCGCTGGGTAGCCACGCCCGACGACGCCCGGCGCGTGCGCGTGGCGCCCACCGAACCCGTCTTCGACGGCAGCGAGACGGTGCGCTTTTCCGGGCAGGTGTACGACGAGAGCTTGCAGCCCGTCGAAAACGCCCGCGTGGGCGTGACGGTCACCGACAGCGCCGGGCGCGAGTATCCGTTCGTGATGGAAGGCGCGGGCAACGGGCGCTACCGCCTCGACGCGGGCGTGCTGCCGCCCGGCGACTACCGCTTTGCCGCCCGCGCCACGCGCGCCGACCTGGTGCTGGGCAGCGACGCGGGCCTCTTCAACGTGGGCTCGCCCGCCCTCGAGTACCAGGAACCGCGTGCCGACTACCGATTAATGCAGGGCCTTGCCCAGCGCACCGGAGGCCGCACCACCCGTCTTGACAGCCTCGACGCGCTGGCCCGCCACATCGCCCGCCTTCCCAACTTTTCGCCGACCGTCGTTTCGACGCCCACCCAGCGCCCCCTCCACGACTACTGGCCCCTGCTGGTACTCATCGTGGTGCTGCTTTCCGCCGAGTGGGTGCTGCGCAAACGCGGCGGCCTCGCCTGACCCCCATGCTCGACGCCGACCGCGCCCTGCTCGCCTTTGTGCGCGAGGAAACCTGCGTGCCTTTCCAACCGCTCGTGCAGTTTGCCGAGCCGCTTTTCGAGGCGTATGGCGTTGACGCGGGCCGCGCCCACGCCCTCGTGGCCGCCCCCGGCGGCGACGAGGCGCCCGAGGAGCTGCTGCTCGTCCTCGAAACCGCCCGCCTCCTGTGGGCCTACTTCGCCCTCGAAGGCGACGCCTTCTGCACCGCGCTGCCCGCCATCGAAAGGGCGCTGCTCCAGGGCGACGTGGGCGAGCGCGAGCGCGTGGCCCTCCACCTCTTGCTGGCGCGCCTGGAAGACGGATGGCACAGCCTCGAAGGCCACCGCCTGCCCGTCGGCGATGGGGTGCCGCCCGTTTTCGAGGCCCTGCTGGCCCGCTACGGCCAGCTTTTCCCGCCCGAAGCCGAGGCCGACGCCGCCGACGCCGACGTGCTGGCGCTTTTCGCCCAGCCCCTGCTCGACGAGCCCGGCCTGACCGACGACCCCGACGCCTTCGACCGGCAGATGGAACTGGCCCACGCCCTCTACGAACTCGCCCGCGCCCCCGCCGCCGAGCACGACGCCCTGCTGGCCCGCACCGCCCGCCGCTTTCCCGAATACCGCGACCGCCTGCCCGGGCTGGCAAAAGAGATGACGGCGCGTTACCATGCGTTATTCTCGTCCCGTTCTCCCGCATGACCGAACTCGCCGCGCCCCTTCTCGACGCCGACCTCGACCTCGGCGCCCAGCTTGTCGCCATCCGCCGCCACCTCCACGCCCACCCCGAGCTGGGCTTCGAGGAGTTCGAAACCGCCGACTTTATCGCCGGCACGCTGGCCGCCTGGGGGCTGGCGCCCCACCGCATCGCCACGACGGGCGTTTTCGTGGACATCGCCGGCGACCACCCCGGCCCCCTGCTGGGCTACCGCGCCGACATTGACGCGCTTCCCATCGAAGACGCCAAGGTAGATGTGCCCTACCGCTCGACGCGCGCGGGCGTGGCGCACCTGTGCGGCCACGACGCCCACACCGCCATCGGGCTGGGCGTGGCGCGCCTGCTGGCCGGCAGCCGCGACAGGCTGCGCGGGACGGTGCGCGTCTTTTTCCAGCCCAACGAGGAAGGCACCCCCTCGGGCGCGCCCCTCATGATCGAAGGCGGCGTCCTCGACGGGATGCAGGCCGTCTATGGCATCCACGTGGACCCGACGCTCGAGGTGGGGCGCTACGGCCTCATCAAAGGCCCCGTGACGGCTTCCGCCGACCGCTTCGACATCACGGTGCGCGGGCCGGCCACGGGCCACTCCGCCCGCCCCCACGCGACGGTAGATACCGTGTGGGTTTCGACGATGCTGGCCGCCCACCTCTACACGCTTTCGGGCCGCATCACGGATGCGCGGCGGCCCAGCGTGCTGACGATCTGCCGCTACCACGCCGGCGACGCCTACAACGTCATCCCCCGCGAAACCGGCTTTGGCGGCACGCTGCGCTGCGTGGACGCGCCCACGCGGCGGCAGATGCAGGACGCCTGCCGCGCCGCCGCCCGCGCCTTTGCCGCCATGCACGACTGCCACGTCGCCTGCGACTTCCACAACGGCGCCCCGCCCGTCGTCAACGACGCCGCGCTCGTGGACCACGTCGAGGCCACCATCCGCGCGCGGCGCGGCGACGAGGCCGTTTTTCACTACGAGCTGCCCAGCATGGGCGCCGAGGACTTCGCCTTTTACACCGAGCGCATCCCCGGCGCCTTTGTGCGCGTGGGCACCCGCAGCAGCGAGCGCACCTCGCACCCCGTCCACGCCGCCCTTTTCGACCTGGACGAGGCCGCGCTCGAACCCGCGGCCCGCCTCATGGCCGACGTGCTGCTGCTCCAACCCGACCTCTGACGATGCGCGCCGCGCTGCTCTCCCTCGCGCTGCTGCTGCCCCTCACCGCCCACGCGCAGGTCGCGGACGGTTTCGAGGACGGCGACTTTTCCCGCAACCCCGCGTGGTCGGGCGATGAGGACCGCTGGCGCGTGGCCGCGCGCGACGACGGCTTCTGGCTCGGCACCGACGGGCTGGCACAGAGCGACACGCTCCGGCTCGCCACGCCCTCGGCGGTCAGCTACGGCACGTGGCGCTTCCTTTTCGCCTTTGAGGGCGTCAATCTCAGCACCGCGAACGGCGCCCGCATCTACCTCTTCGCCGACGCTGCCGACGTGGGCGGCGACGCGCGCGGCTATTTCGTGCAGATGGGCACCAACAACACCGACGAGGTGCGCCTCTACCGGCAGGACGGCCCGCCGGGCGTGGCCGCCAACCGCGTCGAGCTGGGCCGCAGCGCCGCGCTCGCGGGCGGCGACGCGGGCACCCTCGCCGTCGAAGTCGCCCGCAGCGCCGAGGGCGTGTGGACGGTAACGGTGGACGGCGCCCCGGCCTTTACCGCGACAGACGCCCGATATGCCACGGCCACGCACTTCGGCCTGTGGGTCAAACATTCCAGCACCGCCGGGCAAGCGTTTTTCTTCGACGACATCGCTGCCCAGGGCACCGCGGCCCCGCCCGACCTGGTGCCGCCCGCCGTCACCGGCGCCATTTACGACCCGGCGCTGCCCGGCTTTGCCGTTGACTTTTCCGAACCCCTCGACGCCGCCACGGTCGCGGCGGCGCGCTTCAGCCCGTCGGCAGGGCGGGTTGCCGCCGTGCTGCTGCTGGACGGCAGTCGCCGCGTGCAGGCGCGGCTCGACGCGCCCCTCGCCACGGGCCTTTACACCCTCGGCATCCGGGGCCTCGCCGACCGGGCGGGCAACGCGATGCGCGACACGACGCTGACGTTCACCGTCGTCCGCGACACGGTTCCGCCCCTTCTGGTCGAGGCCGCCGCCAGCGGGCTTTCGCGCCTTTTCGCGCGCTTCAGCGAAAGCGTCGTAAACGCCTGCGACGCCGGGATTTACGCCATCACCCCCGGCAGCATTCCGGTCGCCGGCACGACGTGCGCGCCCGGCACGGAAACCGACACGCTCGGGCTCAGGCTTGGCAGTCCGCTCGCGCCCGGCCTCTTTTACACCCTCGAAGCGCGCGGCGCCCGGGACGCGGCGGGCAACGTTTCGACTTTCACCACGGCGACGTTTGCCCTGCCTGCCGCGCCCGCTCCCCGCAGCCTCGTCGTCAACGAAATCGCGTTTGCGCCGCCCCCGGGCGTGCCCGAGTACGTCGAGGTGTTCAACCGCAGCGCGGCCCCGCTCGACCTGTCGCAGTTCACCTTCGAGGACGCCGGCGGCCTGCCCCGCCCCGTTTCGGCGCGTCCTCACCCCCTCGCCCCCGGCGCTTTTGCCACGCTCACCCGCGACTCGAGCGCGCTGCGCGCCGCGTTTCCGGGCACCGCCAGCCTGCAAATCGCGGGATGGCCGACGCTCAACAACGACGGCGACGCGGTTGTGCTGCGCGCCGGCGGCGTGGCGATAGACTCCGTCGCCTTTACGCCCGCGTGGGGCGGCGCGGGCGCCTCGCTCGAACGCCGCGACCCCGACGGCCCCTCGTTTTTCCCCGCCAACTTCGGCACCACGACGGACGCGCGCGGCGGCACGCCGGGACAGGTCAACAGCCTGTTCGCGCCCGACCTCGCGGCGCCGCGCGTGGTGGACGCCCAGGAAACCGCGCCCGGCGAAGCTGCCGTCATTTTCGACGAACCCCTCGACCCGGCCTCGGTCACGCCCGACCATTTCGCCCTCGACGGCGCCGCGCTGCAAAGGGTGCAGATGGACGACGCCAGCGGGGTGCGCCTGTTTTTCGACCCGTCGCAGCGCCCGCTCCTCCTCACCACGCGCGCGCTGCGGGATTTCAAGGGCAACGTTTCCGCCGAGGCCGTGGCGCCCGTCGCCACGATTCCCGGCGCGGGCGAACTCGTCGTCAACGAAATTCTGTACGCGCCCCTCGCCGACCCGTCCGATGGCCGCCCCGACCAGCCCGAGTACGTCGAACTGCTCAACACGACGGGCCGGACGCTGGCGCTGCGGGGCGTCGGGATTGCCGGGGCGCCCGACGAAAACGGCCAGGCCGACACCCTGCGGCTGCCGCCCGACGTGGCGCCCCTCGCCCCCGGCGGCTTCGCCGTTCTCTACGACGCCGACGCGACGGACGGCGACCCGGCAACGGCGTCGCGGCTGGCGCTCGCGTTTCCCTCCCGCGACTTTACCCGGCCCGGCACCAGGCTCGTGCCCCTGGCGTCGGTGACGGCGGGTGGACTGTCCAACAGCGGCGAGCTGCTCCACCTCGTCGCGCGCGGCGTCACGCTCGACAGCGTGGCGTACCGGCCCGCGTGGCAGGACGCGGGGCTGGCGACGGCGACGGGCATCGCCCTCGAACGGATCGACGCGGACGCGCCGGGCAGCAGCAGCGCTAGCTGGGCCAGTAGCGCCGATGTCGAGGGCGGCACGCCCGGCGCCCCCAACAGCGTCGCGCCCGACCCCGACGCCCTTCCGCCCGTCGCGGGCGACCTGGCCGTCAACGAAATCATGTACCAGCCCGTCGCCCTCGCCGACGACGGGCGGCCCGACCAGGCCGAGTACGTCGAACTCGTCAACCGCAGCGGCCACCCTCTCGACCTCAACGGCCTGCTGCTGCTGGGCGCGCCCGACGAAAACGGGAAGGTGGACAGCGTCCGCCTCGTGTTCCGCCCGACGGTTCTCGCGCCCGGCGGCTTTGCCGTCTTCTTCCGCACGAGTGGCGCGTATGCCGACGCCCCCGACCCCCGCGCGCGCTTTGTCGAGGCGTTTCCGGGTGCGGCAGGCGCCGTGCTCGTGCCGCAGCGCCTCGCGGGCTTCTCGCTGCCCGACGGCGGGCGCCTGCTGCGGATGGTCGGCGCCGGGGGCGCGCCCCTCGACAGCGTGGCGTACGCGCCGGCGTGGCACAACCCGAGCGTGCGCAGCGCCGCCGGCATCGCCCTCGAACGCATCAGCGCCGATGCCCCCGCTGACGCCGCCAACTGGGGCAGCAGCGCGGCGACAGGCGGCGGCACGCCGGGCACGCGCAACAGCCTCACCTTCGACCCCGACCGCCCCGACGCGCCCGACCGGCCCGGTCTCAGCGCCGCGCCCTCGCCGTTCTCGCCCGACGGCGACGGCGTGGACGATTTCGTGGCGCTGCAATACCGCCTTGCCACGCCGCGCGCGACGGTGCGCGTGCGCATTTTCGACCAGCAGGGCCGACTCGTGCGCACGCTTGCCCAGTCGGCCCTCGCCGGGCCCGCCGGGCAGGTCGTCTGGGACGGGCGCGACGACACGGGGCGGGCGCTGCGCATCGGCATCTACGTCGCCGTCCTCGAAGCCCTCGACGCCCGAGCGGGCGTGGCCGAGATGCACCGGACGCCCCTCGTGCTGGCGCGGGCGTTATAGGGGCGCGGCTTTTTTCCCCAGCCCGTAGTGCGCCACGAGCGCGTCGGCGAGGCGGGCCGTCGAGCGGTCTATGATGTCGTGGACGCGGGCAAAGCCGTCCTCGCCGCCGTAGTACGGGTCGGGCACGGCGTAGTCGTCGGGCGTGGCGTCGAGTTCGCGTAAAAGACGAACTTTGTCGCCGTAACGGTCTGCGGGGTCGAGGGCGAGGGTGTCGAGCAGGTTGTCCCGATCCATGGCGAAAATGTGGTCGTAGTGCGCCAGGTCGTCGGCGTCGAGCTGGCGGCCCCGGTGCGCGTCGAGCGAGAGGCCGCGCCGGGCGCTTTCTTCGCGCGTGCGCGCGTCGGCGGGGCGCCCCACGTGCCAGGCGCCCGTGCCTGCCGAGGCAACTTCGAAAAACGACGCCACGCCGCGCTTTTCGAGGTGGTGGCGCAGCAGCGCCTCGGCAAGGGGACTGCGGCAGATGTTGCCCATGCACACGAACAGCACGCGGATGGGGCGGTGAGGGGCAGGATCGGGGGTATCTTTCACGGATCGTGTGGGGTGGAATGGGCCGCCGCGCCCGGGGCACGACGTTTTCTCGCCGCCAAAATAACCTCTGTGGAGCCTCTCGACCTGCCACCCCTCTACAGCGTCGGCGCCCTCGCGGGCGCGCTGCGCCTCCACCTGGAACGCCACTGGGGCGACGTCGTCGTCGAGGGCGAACTGTCCAACTTCAAGGCGTACGCCCAGTCGGGCCACTGCTACTTCACCCTCAAAGACGCCGACGCGCAGCTGCGCGGCGTCATGTGGCGCACGTACGCCGGGCGCCTCTTTTTCCGCCCCCGCGACGGGATGCTGGTGCGGGCGCGCGGCACGGTCACGTTCTACCCCGCGCGCGGCGAGGCCCAGCTTACCGTCCGCGAGATGACGCTGGCAGGCGAAGGGGCGCTGCAAAAGGCGTTCAGCGAGCTCAAAAAATCCCTCGCCGCCGAGGGGCTGTTCGACGCCGGGCGCAAAAAGCCCCTGCCCCTGTACCCCGAGCGCATCGGCGTCGTCACGTCGCCCAGCGGGGCGGCGTTGCAGGACGTGCTGGCGGTGCTGGCGCGGCGGTTTCCGTGCGCCGAGGTCGTCGTGTGCGGCGTGCCCGTGCAGGGGCTGGGCGCCGCCGAGCAGATCGCGGACGCCATCGGCGCCTTTAGCGCCCTCGACCGGGACGCGCCCCTGCGCCCCGACGTGCTGATCGTGGGGCGCGGCGGCGGCAGCGCCGAAGACCTGTGGGCCTTTAACGAGGAAACGGTCGCCCGCGCCATCGCGGCCTGCACGATTCCCGTCGTCAGCGCCGTGGGGCACGAGACCGACGTGTCCATCTCGGATTTCGTGGCCGACGTGCGGGCGGCGACGCCTTCGATGGCCGCCGAACTCGTCGTGCCCCACCACGCCGAGGTGCGCGCCCTGTTCTACGGCTACGCCAATGCCCTCGCCGACGCCGTGCAGGCGCGCGTGGACGCGGGGCGGCAGCGCGTCGAACGCGCCCTGGCCTCGCGCGGCTTTGCCGCCCCCGGCCACCGCGCCGACGTGCTGGGGCAAGGGCTGGCGCTGCTGCGCGCCCGCCTCGACCACGCCGCGGGTCGCCGGCAGGCAGGCGTGCAGGCCCGGCTGGACACGCTCCAGGCACGACTGGAAGCCCTCGACCCGCGCCGCCCCCTCCGGCTGGGCTACGTGCGCGTCGAGCAGGACGGGCGCGCCGTCCGCCGCGCCGCCGACCTGACGGCTGCCCCGGCGCTGCTGCGGTTCGAGGACGGCCTCAGAACCGTTCAGCCCCTCGATGCGCCCGCGCGATAGCTTTGTTGCGTTTGGCGTTTGGGCCGGCACAGCCCGCTGGGTAGATTGATGCCAGCATTTGCCAGCGCCCCGTATGGCCTCCTCACCCGAGTTCACCCTCGAAATCGCGCCCCGCCAGCGCTTCGACATCACCGACGTCAACGCCCTTTTGCGCCAGCAGCACGGCGACGTTTTAGCGGGATATCCGCGCGCCCTCTACGCCTCGTACCACACCACGGCAGGCTATTTCGAGCCCCACGTGTGCGCCGTCCTCGAACACTCCGCCGACTCGCTCTCGCGCTTCGTGCGGCGCTACCAGGCGCTTTACCCCGCCGGCGCTGGCTACCGCCACGACCAGATCTGGCTGCGCGACGAGCTGACGGACGAGCAGAAGGAAACCGAACCCCTCAACGCCGACTCGCACCTAACGTTTATCGGCTCGGGGCTGCTCAACTGCGTCACGTATGACGTGCGGCCCGGCCAGCCCGCCTTTCTCGTCGACCTCGACGGCGTGTACCGCTCGCGCCGGCGCCGCCGCAAAACCACCGTCGTCGGCTTCCACGACGAGCGCCTGGTGCACCGGACGCGCCTGCGGGTGCCCGTCACGCCCCACGCCATTGACGCCTTCAACCTGCGCGACGAAAAGCTGGGCCTGTTTGCCGAACTCGACGCCCGCATCCGCGGGCTGGGCATAGACAAGGGGCGCGTCGAGATCCGCCTGCCCGACGAGGAGCAGCACGCCGCCCTGACCGTGAACGAGTACGAGACGCTGCTGATGCGCTACGACCTCGCCGAGGTGCTGCGCAACCCCTTCCGCTTCATGGCGCGCCAGGGCTGGAACGCCTTGCGCGACCCCCTCGCCGTGCCCTCGAAAGCCCTCAACTACGCCAAGTACGACTTTGTCGTGTTCATCAACCGGGCGATGCAGAAGCTGGGCCTGCGCGACACGCTTTTCGCGCGCGGCGTGGACAAGCTCGTCGGCGGCGCGGCCAAGCGGCGGCTGCGCATGAAACGCAGCGTGAGCCTGCCCATCTCCGACGGCGACCGCGACGGCGTGGGCGCCATCGTGCAGGGCACCTACCAGAGCCCCATCCTGGTGCAGTGGCGCAGCCCCCACCGCGACGTGCGCGCCCTCGACGTGCGCTTTATCGCCTTCGACTGACGGTAACGATCAGATCAGGCTGTGCGACTGGCCGCCGTCCACGTTCAGGCAGGCGCCGGTGACGAGGCTGGCGGCGGGCGAGGCCAGAAACGCCGCCACGCGCCCCACCTCGTCCGCCGTGCCAAAGCGCCCGAGGGGGATGTTGTCGGCCACGAATTGCGCCATGCCGTCGGGGTCTTCGCGGCAGCGCTTGTCCCACGAGCCGCCGGGAAAGCGAATCGAGCCCGGCGCGATGGTGTTGACGCGGATGCCGCGCGGCGCCAGTTCGAGGCTCATGATTTTAGCCGCCGAGACGAGGGCGCTTTTGGTAGCGTTGTAGATGGACAGCCCCGGCCCGCCCGCCTCGCGCCCGAAGATGGAGGCGGTAAACAGGATGCTGCCGCCCTCCCCTTCGAGCAGGGGCAGCGCCGCCCGCGCGATGCGCAGGTGCGCGAGCACGTTGAGGTCCACGAGCGCGGCCCAGTCGTCGTCCGTCGTCTGGGCGAAAGGTTTGCGGCGGTTGCCGCCCATGTTGCCCACGAGCACGTCCAGCCGTCCAAAATGGGTTTCGGCGGCTTCGACGAGGCGGGCGGGCGCGTCGGGCATCGTGGCGTCGAGGGCGACGGGCTGCGCCCGGACGCCGTACTCCCCGGCCAGCCGCGCCGCCGTTTCTTCGAGGGCTGCGGCGCCGCGCGCCGCGAGCAGCAGGTGGCACCCTTCGGCGGCGAGGGCGGCGGCGATGCCCTCGCCCAGCCCCCGGCTGGCCCCGACGACGAGGGCGACCTTGTTTTCGAGTTGTAAATCCATGCGGCAAGATAGGGCCGCGCGCCGTTCGAGAACCCATCGCGGCGCGCCGCGTGCTTGCCCCGACACCCCTCGCCTCCGATGCCCGACCGCTCCGCCGCCACCTTCGAGCAAGCCCTCCAGCGCCTCGAAACCCTCGTCGCCCGCCTCGAAAGCGGCGACGACACGCTTGAAGCCGCCCTCGCGGCGTACGAAGAAGGCATGACGCTTGTGCACGCGTGCCGCGAAAAGCTCGACGCCGCGCAGGCGCGCATTCTCCACCTCCAACTCGACCCCGATGACGACGCCTTTTAGCCAGCTTCCCGACACGGCCCGCCTGTGGATTTTCGCCGCCCGCGACGCCCTCGACGCGGCCCGGCAGCAGCAGGTGCTGCTGGATCTGAACGATTTCATCGCCACGTGGACCTCGCACGGCGCCGCCGTCCACGCCGCTGCCGCTTTCGAGGAAGATCGCTTTCTCGTCGTCGGAGCGACGATTCCCGGCGGCGACGTGTCGGGGTGCGGCACGGACAAGCTGTTCGGCGCCGTGCGCGACGCCTTCAGGGCCGCGGGCACCGCGCAACTCGACCCCCTCACGTTTTGCTACCGCGACGCGGACGGCGCCGTCTGCACCGCGCCGCGCGCCACGGCCCGCACCCTGGCCGCCCGGGGCGTGCTGCGGCCCGACACGCCGGTTTTCGACGTGGCGCTGACTGCGCTCGGCGCGTACCGGCGGGGCGATTTCCGTCCGCCTGCCCGCGCGACGTGGCTGGCGCGGCTGCTGAACGTGGCCCCGGTGGCCTGAGGCAGCGCCGGCTGAATTGCAACGGCACGGTTGTAGCGTAGGGCGAGGTAGCGGCCTCGAAACTCCCCCCCGGCAGCGCGGTACGGCCTCCGGAGGCCGCATTTATTCAACCTCTATGTCCACCCGCTTCAACAGTTTACTGGCCCTTTTCGTGCTCGCCGCCCTGCCCGTGGCGGCGCAGGACAACGGGGCGTTTTTCGACCAGGACGCCCTTAAAACCATCCTCGAACGCCGCGCCCCGTCGCTCGACGACCTGCCCGAGGTGTTCTACGACTACTACGTCATCCGCGACAGCCGGGACAACACCGTTCTCGCCCGCAACGCCTTTTACAAGCAGATCGGCGATGGCGACCCCGAGCTGGGCAAGCGGCGCTCCCTCCTCGTGGAACTGCTCAACCGGCAGCTCATGAGCGAGGTCAGAATCGGCGACACGCTTGTCGTGCCCACCGACTGGGACCTCGACCTGCGCGCGTACTCGCCATTTCCGCGCTACTACCTGGGCGCCCGCAAGCTCGACAAGCTGTTCATCATCCACAAAACCATCCAGGCGTGGGCGGCCTACGAAAACGGCGAGCTGACGCGCTGGGGGCCGGTGAATACGGGCTCGAAAGAATCGCCGACGCCGGGGGGGCGCTACAACTTCAACTGGAAAGAGCCCTACCGCGTCTCGTCGCTCTCGCCCGAAGGCGAGGACTGGGAGATGTACTGGGTGTTCAACATCCAGAACGAGCGCGGCGTGCACGTCCACCAGTACGCCTTTCCGACGGGCGGCCCCACGAGCCACGGCTGCGTGCGCCTGCTGGACGCCGACGCCCAGTGGGTATATAACTGGGCCGACGCGTGGAAGACGACGAACGGCACGGGCTACGCCTCCTCGCAGGCCCGCCTGCTCGCCCCCGGCACGACGGTGCTGGTGCTCGGCGACGACCCCCTCGACCACCCGCACCCGTTCTCGTTCAAGCGCCGCTACCCCATCCTGATGCGCATAGACCTGCCCGCCGACCCCTTCAGCGTGCCGCCGGGCACGGATCAGCAGAAGCGGTGGGATCGGGAGCGGGCGCGCTCGGCGGCGCGGCGGTAGGCGTCTTCACCAATCCTACCCCGACGGTGCTTGCGCGCCAATTCGGGCGTGGCGTATCATACGAGCCCTGCCCCGGCAGGCGACCTGGTCCGGTAGTTCAGTCGGTTAGAATGCCAGCCTGTCACGTTGGAGGTCGCGGGTTCGAGTCCCGTCCGGACCGCTTTCGAGAAGCCAGAAGGCCCTAAGTTTTAAGGACTTGGGGCCTTCGTCTTTTTACGCTGTGGGCCTGTCGTGATCACGAAACCTGCTTCGACGCAGGGGCAGGCCGGGAAGACGGCGACCCTTCCATTTCGCGGGCCCGGTTCGCGCTGCGCCTTGCGACGACGAGCGGACTCGGGATCAATCTGAGAGTTTGGCTTCAATGGCCGTCCGCAGCGCCCGGGCGTCCGCGCGCATCGCCTGGCGAACCATGAGCAGGTTGCGCTTGGCGTTCGCCATCTCGAAGGCGTCCCGGAGCGCGTCGGCGTCGCGGAGAAATGTGGCCGCACGAAAGGGAAACGGGGCTTCGATCTCCGCGAGGTCGGCCTCGGGAACGCCCATCTGGGCGAGAAACCTGCCGAGCACGTCGGGTGCGTAGCGCAGGCGCGCGCTTTCGACGGGGTCCACGTGCCGGCGCATCCGGCGCTCGGCCGCCGCCCAGGCCCGGTCGAACTGCTCGTGGTCGTAGAGCCGGCCCCGCGTCTGCTCGAGGTAGGCCGTCACCGCCGTCCGGAGCGAGTCGTCGCGGATGAGTGCCAGGTCCCCCGTTGCCACGAGAGCCTCGGCGGTGCCCGTCAGCGGGCGGAGGGTGGCCGTCCACATGGCCTGCTCGGCAAGGGCCAGCAGCGAGTCGCGCGGGGGTGGATGGGCCTGGTAAAAGGCGAGCCAGAGCAGCGACCCCGCCCGGTCAACGGGGCGCAGAAACGCGTCGGCGCGGTCGGCAGCCCCTTCGGTTTCGCGGAGGTCGGCGGCAAGCTGCCGGAGGTAGGCCCGCTCTGCCGCCACGTCCTGGCGCCCCTCCCACCACGCGCCGACGGCAAGGGCGACGAGGACGCCGGTGACGACGACGAGAAACTCGGCCCCGAACCACCGCGCCCCGCGCCGCCAGTTCCAGCGCTGCCGGCGCGAGGGAGAAGCCGTCGAGGGGGTAGCAGAGTCGGACACGGGCGGCGGCGTTGGCATGTAAAGGCAAACCGTGAGAGGCTTGAGAATAAGACCATCGCCTGGTGCGACCAGCCTCGGGCAGCTCCCGCCTCTTGCCCCTACACGAGAAATACAGGCATCCCTGACAACACGGACGCCGCGCTGCGCTGAGGTTGAGGGCGAAATCCCTCTCTGCAACGCCATGAAACACAAAGGCTGGCTTTTCGCCCTTCCCCTCGCCGCCGCCGGTGGACTGCTGCTGGGCGGCGCGCTGCGGACGCGCGAGGAAAAAGCCCTCGAACCCCTCTGGAACGCCCTGTCGCAGCCCGGCGACGCTACGCCTTTCGACCCCGTCATGCTCGACGGGCTGCCCCCACCCGCGCAGCGCTACCTCAGGCACGCCATCGCGCCCGGCACGCCCCTCGCCCCGGCCGTCCGCCTGACGATGCACGGCGCGATGCGCCTCCAGCCCGGCGCCGACCCCATCCCCATGCAGGCCGAGCAGATCCTGGCCCCGCCGCGCGGCCTCGTCTGGAAAGCGCGCGTGGGCAGCGGCGCCACGCGCATACGCGGCTTCGACCGCTACGGCGACGGCGCGGGCGCCATGCGCTGGTGGCTGTGGGGTATCGTGCCCCTCGTGCGGGCCAGCGGCCCCGACGTGACGCGCTCGGCGGCGGGGCGGGTGGCGGGCGAGGCCATCCTCATGCCCCCGGCGCTGCTACCGCAGCAGGGTGCCGTCTGGGAAGCAGTGGACGACCGCACGGCGCGCGTCCACCTCCAGGTAGATGGCGAGCGCGTCGCGTCCACGCTTACCGTTGATGACGAGGGGCGCCTCGAAAGGGTGCGCGTGGCGCGCTGGCGCGAGGGCGACAAGGCGCGCCCGGCAGGCTACGCCCCCTTCGACGTGGACGAGTTCGGCGGCTGGCGCACCTTTGGCGGCTACACCATCCCGACGCGCTTCCGGGCGGGCTGGGGGCTGGACGAAAAGGACGCCTTCGCCTTTTTCTACGCCGACATAGACACGGCGCGCTACTATTGAGGACGCCGTTTACTGCTGCGGGTCGAGGTGGCGGCGCTTGGCGGCGCGCTGCGCGGCGGGCGGCGCGGCCCAGTCGTTGTCGAGGGCGGCGCCTTCCCACGAGCCGTACTGCGGGTTGGGCAGCATAATCCAGCGGCGGCCCCAGTACGTCTCGAACGGCGCGGCCAGGCGGGCCCGTTCGGCCACCGACGCCCGCTCGCCCGACAGGAAATCGCCCAGGTTGTCGCCCACGTACAGGATGACGCGGTAGCGCGCCCGCACGGCAGCGCGGCGCGGCTCCTTGTCGCCGGTCGCCCACGCGGGCGTCTCGCCCCGGGTGAGCACCAGGTCTTCGCCCGGCGCCGTCGCCCCGATCCCGACCCTTTCCAGGTTGTCAACGGTGGCCTTTTCGCTGGCGGCGTCGCGGTTGGTGACGAACACCACCTGCACACCCTCTGCCCGCGCCTGCCGGACGAACGCGGCGGCGCCGGGGATGGCCCGCGCCCGGCGCTCTTCGACCCACGCCCGCCACGTGCTGTCGGCGTAGGGGGCGCCCGCCAGCACGAGCCGCGCCTGGTACGGGCTGTTGTCGAGCACGGTCTCGTCCACGTCCATCACGATGGCGGGCGGCAGCGTTCCGTAGCCGCCCTTTTGCTGCTGGAAGGGGTCGGCTGTCCACGCGGTATCGGCGAGGGCGTCGGCGATCCGGGCAGCGGCGAGGGTATAAAGGGTGCGCGTCGTGGCGGCGAACTCGGCGGCAGTCTGCGTCCACACGACGGCGTTGAGGTTGTCGTGGGCAGGCGGCGCGCCGGGCGTCGGCGCTACCAGGGGCGCCGCCGAGCGGCACGCGGCAAGGGGCAGGAGCAGGCAGGCCGTCAGCAGTCGGTTCATGGGTGCGGGCTGTTGGGGTGGGCAAGGGCGCGCCCCGCAGCCGCCATCTCGTCGGGGTCGTGGACGGCGCGCAGGCGTCCGCCGCCCGCGCGCATCCCGCGCATCTCGACAAGGGCGATGGTGCCTTTGCGGACGCGGGCGTGGGCGCGCGTGAACGCGTAGAGGGCGCGCTCGATGTCGGGCTGGTGGCCCACGAGCAGCACCCCATCGGCGCCGGCATCGCGGGCGGCGGCGAGGTAGTCCTGGGGCGAGGCGCCCAGCGCCAGCCGCGCCTCCACGACGGGCGCGAGGCCAAAGGCGGCGGCGACGATGCCGGCGGTCTGCCGCGCCCGCACGAGGGGACTCGTCAGCACCTTTTCGACGGGCCACGCGAGCCCGCGCAGCGCCCGCGCCTGCATCTCCAGCTTTTCGACGCCCCGCGCCGTCAGCGCCCGGTCGGCATCGGACTGGACAGGCCCCGCCTCTTCGGCCATGCCGTGACGCATGAGGTAAACGAGCATGGGGGTGGCCGTTGGCGGTTGGTCATTGGAGGGGTGCCGTTGCCCGGCAAACTCCTCAGCCCGCATTTACGCGAATCTAACAAAGCGCGTGAGGGGGGTTTTGTTACTTGAAAAACGCATCCGTCCCTATATATCAGAACACCGTTTCACATGAACAAGATCACCGTCATCGGAGCAGGCAACGTGGGCGCCACCGTGGCCGACTGCGTCGCGCGCAAGGACATGGTGGGCGAGGTCGTCCTCATCGACATCGTGGAAGGGCTGCCGCAGGGCAAGGCCCTCGACATGTACGAGGCCGCCCCCATCCACGGCTACGACACCCGCATCACGGGCACCAACAGCTACGCCGACACGGCAGGCTCCGACATCTGCGTCATCACGGCGGGGCTGGCGCGCAAGCCCGGCATGAGCCGCGACGACCTGCTCTCGAAAAACGCGCAGATCGTCAAAAGCGTGACCGAGCAGTTCGTGGCCCACAGCCCCGACGCCATCCTGATCGTCGTTTCCAACCCGCTCGACGTGATGACGTACGTGGCCTACACCACGAGCGGCTTTCCTGCCGACCGCGTGATGGGCATGGCCGGCGTGCTCGACACGGCCCGCTACCGCGCCTTTATCGCGATGGAACTGGGCTGCTCCGTGCGCGACATCAACGCCCTGCTGATGGGCGGGCACGGCGACACGATGGTGCCCCTCCCGCGCTACACCAGTGTTGGCGGCATCCCGCTGCCCCAGCTCATGGCCGAGGACAAGATGACGGCCATTGCCGAGCGCGCCAAAGTGGGCGGCGGCGAAATCGTCAAGCTCATGGGCACGTCGGCGTGGTACGCGCCGGGCGCCGCCGCCGCCGAGATGTGCGAGGCCATCGTCAAGGACAGCGGGCGCGTGCTGCCGTGCGCCGTCTGGCTCGACGGCAAGTACGGCATGGAAGGGCTGTATGTGGGCGCCCCCGCCCGCCTGGGCCGCCGGGGCGTCGAGGAGATCATCGAGGTCGAACTCGACGAAAGCGAGCGCGCCCTGCTCGAGCGCTCCGCCGCCGACGTGCGCAGCAACGTCGAAGCCCTCGAGCGCCTCCAGGCCCAGGCCTGACGCCGCCGCGTGCCCCACGGGCCCTGTCTCTCGGGACGGGGCCTTTTTTTTGCCCGAACCCCGCGCCCGCGCCCGCCGTTGGCGCCCGCCCGATGCCCCATCTTTATTTCCCCATGCGCGCCCCTTTTCTGCTGCCCCTCGCCGCCCTGTTGTTTTTCACCGCCTGCGACTCGGGCGGCGACGACCCCCTTCCCGACGAACCCATCACGTTTGTGGACGCCGTCGTGGGGGCGGGCGCCGAGGCCAGGCCCTACACCGCCGCCACGGTGACCTACAAAGGGTTTCTCGCAAAAGACAGCACCCTGTTCGACCAGGGGTCGTTCACGTTTGCCGTTGACAACGGCGAGGTCGTGCCCGGCTTCAACGACGGCGTGAAAGGCATGAAGGTGGGCGGGCGCCGCCACATCACGGTTCCGCCCTCGCAGGGCTACGGGCGCAAAGGCTATGGCAGCATCATCCCCGGCATGGCGACGCTTCTGTTCGAGGTGACACTGACCGACCTCGCCGCCGTCACCATCGAGGAAATCACGGCGGGCACGGGCGAAGTGGCCGACGCGAAAGACCGCGCGACGGTCGCGTACACGGGTACCCTCGTCAGCGGGACGGTTTTCGACGAAGGTTCTTTCACCTACACCGTGGACGGCGGGCAGGTCATCGCGGGCTTCAACGCGGGGGTGCGCGGCATGAAAAAGGGCGGCAAGCGGCGCGTAACGGTGCCGCCCGCGCTGGGCTACGGCGCCCAGAGCAGCGTCAAAATCCCGGCCAACAGCACGCTCGTTTTCGAGGTGTCGCTGACGGAGCTGAGCAAACGCTGACGCGGGTTGGTCACCTGTCACCTGTCACTTGGCTCCATTTCCAGTGACCAGTGACAGGCGACAAATGACCCTGCCTGCTACTCCTCCGCGTCGCGCTCGAAGACGAGCAGGTGCTGCTGGGGCAGCACGTTGAGGTTTTCGCGGAAGCGCAGGCCGGCGGCCTCCATCTCGCGGCGCGCCTGCGCCTCGGTCATTTTGTGGAGCGGCTTGATGCCCAGCGTCTCGTCCTCGCCCCGGTACTCGACCAGCACGAGGCGCCCGCCGGGCCGCAGCGCCTCGCGGATGTGGCGCGTCATCTCGCGGGGAAAGGAAAACTCGTGGTAGGAGTCCACGACGAGGGCCACGTCTATGCGGCCCGGCGGCAGGTTCGGGTTCTGCTCGGTGCCCCGCACCATCTCGACGTTGCCCAGCCCCAGCGAGTCGGCGCGGGCGCGCAGCAGGGCCAGCATTTCGGGCTGGATGTCGACGGCATAGACGCGCCCGAGGGGCACGCGGCGGGCCAGGCGGAAGGTGAAAAAGCCCGTCCCCGCCCCGATGTCGGCCACGGTCGAGGTGGAGTCGAGCGCGAGGGCGTCGAGCACGCGGTCGGGCAGCTCGGTGGTGGCGCGGCTGGCGCGGTCGAGCCAGCCGGCGCCCTCGTGGCCCAGCACGCGGGCAATTTCGCGGCCCATGTACACCTTGCCGATGCCGTCGGGGGCGGGCACGCGGAACAGGTACGACGGGGCCGGCGGAGGCGACGCCTGCCGGCAGCCGGCGGCCAGCGCCAGCGTGAAGAGGGCGCCGAAAACGGCAGGGCACCGGGAGAGGAATTGCGCGGACGGTGGCATTGCTTGTACGTTGAGGCCGGCCAAACTTAACCCCTCCGCCCCTTTGCGCGGAGGATTTGGTGGCCGCACCGCCTCCTGTCCCTTCTGCTCCGGTATGCGTCTGTTTTTTGCCGCCCTCTTGCTGCTCGCGCTGGCCGTGCCCGCGCGCGCCCAGGTGCCCTTCGAGGAAGCAACGGTGGACGTGGGCAACGTGGGCCTCACGCTGACGAACGCGGGCTTCGTGGGCCGCTCGAACGTGCGCAACAACCCCACGGGGGCGCCTTCTTTCGAATACCCCCTCAACTCGGGCGTCGAGCACCTTTTCGAGGCCGGCCTGTGGATCGGCGCCATCCGCGCCGACGGCCTCGTCGCCGTCCGCAGCGGCGCCATCACGTCGTCGAGTGGGTACCGGGCGGGCGCCGCGGGCTACGAGTTTGCGCAGACGGCGCCTTTCACGCAGCGTTCGAGCCTGCCCACGTCGCCCTTTTTCACGCCCAGCGCCGTCTCGCACCAGGACTTTCTGACGGCGTACGTGGACACGGCGCAGTACGTGCCGGGCACGCTGACGCCGTTTCCCGACTTCCAGGGCCGGCTGGGCATCGCCGTTGACCAGCGCTCGTACGCCTACAGCTTTCCCTTTGCCGAGTCGTTCGTCATCGTCGAGTTCAACATCGTCAACACGAGTGGGCAGCCGTGGGACAGCGTGTTCGTCGGGCTATACCACGACCTCGTCGTCCGCAACGTCAACACGGTCGTGGACGCCGGCAGCGCCTTTTTCAACAAGGGCGGGCTGGGCTACCTCGACACGCTCCAGACGACGTACGCCTTTAACGCGGGCGGCGCCGAGGAAAGCGTCAACACGTACGGCGCCATCTCCTTTCTGGGCGCGCGCTGGCGCGATCCGCAGACGGGGCAGCGGCGCTTTTTCCATCCCAACGTGGCCGCCGCCTACCGCGCCGACGGCCTGCCGGCGCCGCGCGTGAACCCGCGCTGGTGGCTTTTCAGCGGCGCCACCGACCCCGACCTCAACCGCCCGCAGGACGACCGCGACCGCTACACGCGCATGGGCACGCCCTACCCCGACCCCGCCAGCCCGGGTTACGCCGCCGACAGCGCCGCCTTTTACGCGACGCTCCGCACCGGCGGCCAGAGCGGGCAGGGCAACTGGATCGGGATGACGGCGGCGGGGCCGTTTGCGCGCGTCGCCGCGGGCGACACGCTCCAGGTGACGTGGGCGTTCGTGGCCGCGCGCAAGCCCGAGGCGTTCCAGGGGCAGGCCGGCAAAGCCGCCGACACCGACGAAAGCCGCAGCCTGCTCGTGGCCAACGTCGGGTGGGCGCGCCGCACCTTTGCGGGCGAAGACCTCAACTACAACGGCCAGCTCGACGCCGGCGAAGACGCCAACGGCAACGGACGCCTCGACCGCTACCTCATCCCCGAGCCGCCACGCTCGCCCAACCTCCACGTCGAGCTGGCCGAGGGCACGGCGACGCTCTACTGGGACGCCTCCGCCGAGGCCTCGCGCGACCCCGTCACGGGCCAGTTCGACTTCGAGGGCTACCGCGTCTATCGCACCCGGCTGGGCGACGACCGCTCGGGCGACTTTTTCGGGCAGGCCGCCCTTTTCGCCCAGTTCGACCGCGTGGGCAACCGGACGGGCTTCAACAACGGCTTCGCGGGCGTGCGGCTGGACGAGCCCGTGACCTTTGCCGGCGACACGACGCGCTACGTGTACAAGCTCGACGTGGACGGCCTGCTCTCGGGCTGGCAGTACGGCTTTGCCGTGACGGCCTTTGACGAGGGCGACGTGGAAACGGGCCTGCCCTCGTTCGAGTCGAGCCGGCTGGCGAATGCGGCGCGCGTTTTCCCCGGCACGCCCGCCGCGTCGGATGGGCGCGTGGGCGTCTATCCCAACCCCTACCGCGTAAGTGCCGCGTGGGACGGCGCCACCAACCAGACGCGCAAGCTCTACTTCTACAACCTGCCCGCGCGCGCCGAAATCCGCATCTACACCCTGGCGGGCGAAGTCGTGGATAGCTTCGAGCACGAGGGCGGCCCCCCCGCCGACGGCCTCCGCTGGTACGACGACTTCTCGTCCGGGCAGCGCGTCGAGGCCACGGGCGAGGCCGCCTGGGACCTGCTCTCGGCCAACCGCCTCAACCTCTCGACGGGCATGTACCTGTTCTCCGTCCGCGACCACGACACGGGCCGCGTGCAGACGGGGCGCTTCGTCATCATCCGATAACTTCCGGCGCGGCAACGTCCTCCGGGCCGCGCCCCGCTTTCGCTTTCACCAACCCGACCCCCTTTACCCATGCGCACCTTTGCTACGGCGTGCCTGCTGCTCGTACTCGCGGCCTTTCCGGCCCGGGCCCAGACCGTCACCGACATCAGCCTGAAAGAGGCCCTCGCGCCCAACCCCGACAGCCTCGCCAAAGCGCAGGCGCTGGGCAACGCCATTACCACGGCGCAGGCCGAGCGGCTGCTGCGGCCCCAGTACGCGGGCCAGACCATCCGCTTTACCGCCGTCGTCCTGTCCGACCCGCTCAACTCGGGCCTGGCCACCGCCGGCGCCAACCCGCCGGGGCGCGTCCACTTCTGGGTGCGCGATACGACGGCGGCGGGCGACGCGGCGGGCATGGCCGGCTACACCAGCCAGGTCGTGGACGGCTCCTACCAGGCCAACGGCCTGCTGAGCCTCGCCCCCGGCTACGTCGTCCGGCTGACGGCGCTGCTCAACGTGCGCTTTGGCACCGTACAGCTCGAGCCCAGCGTGCCCTACGAAATTATCGCCGACGACTTCACGGCCCTCGGGCTGCCCGAAACCCTCGACGACCCCATCACCGTCACGCTCGACGAGCTCATGGCCGAAGGCGCGCCCGACCCGGCCTCGGACGTGCCCAACCAGTCGTTTCTCAACCTCGCCAACTACCTCAGGCTCCAGCAGGAGTTTGTGCGGCTGGAAGGGCTGCGCGTGGCGCGGGCCGAGTTTGGAGGCAACAGCCGCCCCGACTTCATCTTCACCAATGCCGGCAATACGCGCTGGCTGCGCCTGGGCGACACGTCGCTGCGCTACCGCAACGACAAGGTAAACGACCCCGGCTACGCCGCCGCGGGCTTCAACGTGCGCACGGCGCCCTACGTGGCCCCCGCCGTGGGCGCCACGGTCAACGTGCAGGGCTACCTCGTCTATGGCACGTTCGAGACCGAAGGCGCCGCCGGGCGCTTCAACCCCAACGTCAAGTTCGACATCAACCCGATGGCCGACGCCGACCTCGTCGTGACGCAGACGCCGCCCCAGGTGTTCGACCTGGCCGGGGTGACGACCCTCGTGGACGGCCAGAGCGACCTGCCGCTGACGGCGACGGCCCGGGCTGACGCCGCGCGCACCCTCGCCTCGGCCACGCTGCGCTACACCATCGGTGAGGGCACCGAGCAGAGCGTCGCCGCGACGCTGGGCACGCCCGGCACCACGGGCACCCCCCTCTCGGCTTCGATTCCGGCCGCCGCCCTCACCGATGGCGCTTTCGTGCAGTACCGCTTTGTGGCGACGGACAGCGAAGGCGCCCAGGGCTCGTCGGAGACGAAGCTCACGCGCGTGTACTCGGGCATCATCAACCGCATCGCCCTTGTTCAGGAGACGTTTACGGGCGGCCCTGCCGACAGCCCGCTCACCGGCGTCACCCTCGACGCGGCCAAGCTCGACCTGACGGTCGTCATCGCCAGCCAGCCCGACACGTCGGGCGTCGTCATCGTGCAGGACGACGAAGCCCTCGGCGCGTGGAGCGGCATCCAGGTGCAGGTGCCCAGCGCCGCCCGCGACACGCTCTTGCGCGGCGACCGGATGCACATCACGGGCGCCAAAGTCGAGGAAAGCTTTGGCCTGACGCGCCTCAACAACGTGACGTGGACGCGCACGGCGCGCGGCCAGTTCTACGGCTACAAGGTCGTCCCGCCCAGCATCCTGCTCGACGCCGCCACGGCCGAGGCGCACGAAAGCATGATGCTGCGCTTCGAGAACGTGTTCGTCGTGAGCACGAACGCCGACGGCCCCAACAGCAACTTTGGCGAGATGACGGTAAACGAAACGCAGACCGCCGCCGTGGGCATCCGCGTGGACGACGCCTCGCCCGCCGTGCCCGACCGCTACAACGACAGCCTCGCCGTGGGCGACAAGTTCGACTTCGTGCAGGGCTACTTCACCTTCTCGTTCAGCAACTTCAAGCTCGAACCCGAGGTGCCCAGCGACCTCATGAAGGCCGAAGGCACCGCTGCCGAAGGCGTGGTGCTGCCCGGCGGCTTTGCCCTCGGCGGCGTCGCGCCCAGCCCCGTCCGCACGACGGCGCAGCTTGCCTTCCAGCTCGACGCGCCCGGCCACGTGACGCTGGCCGTGTACGACGTGACGGGCCGCCGCGTGGCCCTGCTCGTGGACGGCGTGCTGCCCCAGGGCCCGCACCAGGCCACGTTCGACGCGTCGGGGCTGGCCTCGGGGGTGTACGTGTACCGCCTCGCCCAGAGCGGCCAGGCGCGCACGGGCACGCTCGTCGTAGCCCGCTGAGTACGTCCAGGCCGGGAGGGCAGGCGCCGGCTTGCCCTCCCGGCCCTTTTTTCGATATCCCCGTGCGCCCAACGCTTTTACCCCTTGCCCTCGTCATCGGCCTGCTGGCCGCCACCGTCGCCGCGTGCGACAGCGGCATTTCGGGCACGCCCAATGGCAACCAGCCGCCCGTGACCACGCTGTCGGTGCGCGACACGTCGCTCGTGGGCCAGATTGACGAGGCCGACCGGCTCTCGTCGGCGGTTAACGTGGCGTGGACGGGGACGGACGCCGACGGCTTCGTGGTCGCCTTCGAGCTGCGCTACTACGCCCAGGGCGACG
>CBDUCD010000002.1:0-35132 GCA_965365535.1 uncultured Rhodothermales bacterium
TCTCAACCCCCACCGCCCGGCCTTCAACGTGGGCGTGCTGCAGACGTGACGGCGCGAGGATCGAGATCGGGGCCGTACCGTTGCCTACCGGAGCCAGCTTAAGTCAGATAAGAGTGCCTGCCATGATTCCAACTCGATTCGCAGTGCTCGTATTCAGCCTGTTGCCGGCGCTTCCGGCGGCGGCACAGACGCCTTCGCCCGCCGCCCCCCCAGCCGGGTGGCCTGCCCCTGTAGCTGTCGAGGGGCTCGGGGCAACCGCGTTTCCCAACTCGGGCGCGCCAGAGGCCCAGGAAGCGTTTCTGCGGGGCGTGCTGCTGCTCCACAGCTTCGAGTTCGGCCCGGCGGCCAGGGCGTTCCGGGCTGCACAGGCCGCCGACCCCGACTTTGCGCTCGCCTACTGGGGCGAGGCCATGACGTACAACCACCCGCTCTGGCGGCAGCAGGACTCCACGCGGGCGTGGGCCGCGCTGAGACGTCTGGCGCCCACTCCGTCGGCACGCCGGGCGCTGGCGCTTACCGAGCGAGAGCGGCTCTACCTCGACGCCGTCGAAACGCTCTACGGTGGGGCCGGCACAAAGCACGACCGCGACCGGGCCTACATGGACGCCATGGCAAGCCTGCTCGACCGTTACCCGCTTGACGACGAGGCGCGCGCCTTTTACGCCCTCGCCATTCTCGGCACCGCCGATGGCAGCCGCGATTTTGCCACCTACATGCGCGCTGCCGCCGCCGCGCAGCCCGTCTTTGCGCGCAACCCGCAGCACCCGGGCGCAGCGCACTACATCATCCACTCTTTCGACGACCCTATCCACGCGCCGCTCGGGTTGCCTGCCGCTGAGGCGTACGCCGACATCGCGCCCCGCGCGGCGCACGCTCAGCACATGACCTCCCACATCTTTGTCGCCCTTGGCCTCTGGCAGCGCGTCGTCGAGGCTAACATACGTGCCCGCGACACGCAGGACGCCGAACTGGCCGAGGCGGGCGAGCGGCCCAACGTCTGCGGTCATTACGCCGCCTGGCTGCACTATGGATACCTGCAACAGGGGCAGGAAGCCGAAGCGGATACGCTTATGGATGCGTGCCATGCGCGGGTGCTGGAAGCGGCAAACGCGGGCGAGTGGGCGTACTTCGCCGCGATGCGCGCCCGGCACGTCGTCGATACCGAGCGCTGGGCGCTTGCCCGTCGCTGGGCCGTGCCCCTAGAGGCTATTCCGGCAGGTACAGGCAGCGAGGGCTACGGCGAGGCGGACCTCATCTACCGGCTCACCGACGCCCTGGCAGCCCTGAAACAGGGCGATACCCGGCCCGCACGGACCCTGGTGGCCGGCCCGCGCCCCACCGCCGCCGGCGCGGCCCTCCAGGTGGATGCGCTGGCGGGCTTGGTAGCGCTGCACGACGGACAGGCCGACGCGGGGCTGGCGCTGCTCCGACAGGCGGCGGCCGCCGAAGAAGCGTTGCCCCTCGAATACGGTCCTCCTCCAACCGTCAAGCCCACGCACGAACTGCTGGCCGAGGCCCTCGCGGCCCAGGGCCACCAGGCAGAGGCCGCCGAAGTCTTGCGCCACGCCGTAGACCGCACGCCTGGTCGTAACCCCGCCGTGCGCCGCCTCGCCGAGGTCGGTGAACGCTGAGACGCTCGGTCCTTTTTGCGCGTGGCTTTTCCGCTCAGCCCGCACCGCTACCCCATGCCCCGCGTCCTCCTTTTTTCCGCGCTGCTGCTCGCGGCCTGCTCGTCCAGCCGGCCCGCGCCTGCCGACCCGGCGGCGCCCGTCGCCGTCGAAATCGTCGAGACGGGCACCGATGCCCTGCTCGTAAGTGTGGACGCCGCGCCCGGCGTGCTGTGGACGGCGGGGACGGGCGGCACGTGGGGCCGCTCGCGCGACGGCGGGCGCACGTGGACGGTGGGCACCGTGCCCGGCGCCGACACGCTCCAGTTCCGCGATGTCGAGGCGTTTTCGCCCCACGAGGCCGCCCTTCTCAGCATCGGGCCGGGCGCGGCCAGCCGCATCTACACCACGGACGACGCCGGCGCCACGTGGGCGCTGCGCTGGACGAATGCCGACGGCGACGCCTTTTACGACTGCATGGCCTTTTTCGACCGGCAGCACGGCTTCGCCTTTTCCGACGCCGTGGGGCTGCGCCTGCCCCTTGTCGAGACGCGGGACGGCGGCAGGGTGTGGACGCCTGTCGAAGAAAGCCGCGTGCCCGCCGCGCGCCCCGGCGAAGGCGGCTACGCGTCGTCGGGCACCTGCGCCGTGGCGGACGGGCAGCGGGGCTGGATCGTCACGAATGGCGGCGACGGCCCCGACCGCGTGTTCTCGACAGGGGATGGCGGCGCGACGTGGCAGGTGTCCACCACGCCCATCGCCTCCGGCGATAGCGGGCGCGGGCTGTCCACGCTTGCCGTCGCCCGAGACGGGCTGCGCGCCGGGCTGCTGGGCGCCGTCGAGGGCGTGAACCTGCTGCGGCTGGACGCGGCGCCGGGCGCGGCCTGGCAGCGCGACGGCGCCACGACGGCGGACGCGGTGTACGGGCTGGCCGCCGTGCCCGGCGGCCCCAACGCGACGGCGCACGTCGCCGTCGGGCCGGGCGGGCTCGACGTGCAGCGGCCCGGCGGCGCGTGGCAGCACCTGTCGGACAGCGTGCTGTGGGGCGTCGCGGCGGTGGGCAGGGGGAGGGCCGTAGCCGTCGGGCGCGACGGGCGCGTGGCGATTGTCAGGTTCTGACGGGCGCGCTCGGGCCGGGGCAGGGCAGCATCTGGATACGTTTCGGCCTGTCGGGCGCCGGGAGGGGTGCCTATCTTCCGCCGCCGCCCGGCCATTCGTCCCCTCTCGCCACCCCGCTGTATGCCCCGTTTCATCCTGCTTGCTGCCCTGCTGCTGGGCGCCGCCCCGGCCTCGGCCCAGTCCAGCCTGGACGTGACGCTGCTCGACCTCTACACCCGCGCGCCCCTGGGCGGGCTGGACGTGCGCGTCGAAAACAGGCAGATCGGCTTTGCGCGGATGGGCACGACCGATAGCGGCGGGCGCGTCCACTTCGACGGGCTTTCGACGGCCGGCGCCTACACCATCGTCGTGCCCGCCTCGGAGGGGTACTACGAGCAGACGGCGGGCGATTTGCGGCTGCGCGCCAACGCCACGCGCGCCCTCGTCCTCCAGATGATCCCCCTCACGACGATTGACCTGGAAGGCGTCGAGATCTCGGCCAGCCGCTTTGCCGAGCTCAACCGCACCAATGCCGAGGTAAGCGCCACGCTCACGCCGCGCGAAATCCAGGATCTGCCCGTCGAGGGGCGCGACCTGACGCGGGCGCTCTACCGCCTGCCGGGCGTGACGCAGGCGACGGGGTTTTATCCCGAGGCGCCCAACGTCAGCGTGAATGGCGCCAACAGCCTGTTCGTCAATTACCTCATTGATGGGCTCGACAACAACGACCAGTTTCTGGGCGGCCAGCGCTTTGCCGTGCCCCTGGGCTTCGTGCAGGACGTGACGGTGCTCACCAACAACTTCTCGACCGAGTTCGGGCGCACGGGCAACGGCGTCTTCAACGTGACCACGAAGTCGGGCTCGAATGCCTTCGAGGGCGAGGCCTTTTACCTCACGCGCCCCGGCCCCGCCCTCGACGGCGACGCGCAGTTTGCGCAGCGCGACCTGCTGGGCAACCCCGTCAAAGAGGGCTTTGCCCGCCACCAGCTGGGCGTGGGCGTGGGCGGCCCCCTCAGGCGCGACCAGACGTTTTTCTACGCCAACGTCGAGCAGACCTTCGACACCAAGGACAACCTGCTCAACGTGCCCGAGCTGGGCGTGGCCGAAACGGTGCGCGGCTACAACCAGACGACGTACGCCTCGGCCCGCGTGGACCAGCGGTGGTCGCAGGCCCTCCGGTCGGCGCTGCGTGTGAATGTGGGCTTTGTGGCCAACGACCGGCAGGGTGGCGGGCTGGACGGCGGCGTGCTGTTCCCCTCGGCGGCCAGCGCGCAGGTGCGCAGCAGCGTGAACGCCGCCCTCACGAACACCTACACGCGCGGGCGCCTGCTTGTCGAGAGCAACTACCTGTATGGCCGCTTCCGCTGGGATTACGCCCGGCCCGACGGGCCAGACCGCCCGCAGACCGTCGTCGTCGGCCCGAATGACCAGACGATTGCCATTCTCGGGCATCCGGGCTACGTGTTCGACAGCCACCAGCACACGTTTCAGACGCAGCAGAAAGTGACCGTCGGCGTGGGCGCGCACCGCCTCAAGGCCGGCCTCGACCTGCTCGCCACGGATCACAGCCTGTACGGCGGCGGCAACCCGGCGGGCAACTACACCGTGAAGCTGACCGCGGCGCAGGTGGACGCCCTCCGGGGGCGCGGCGACGCCCTCGACGTGGCCGACATCCCCGCCACTGCCGAGGTGCTCCGCTACAGCGTCGAACTCCAGCCCAAGAGCTACGGCGTCTGGCAGCGGCTTTACGCCTTTTACGTCGAAGACGCCTGGACGCCCACCTCGAAGCTGACGCTTACGCTCGGGCTGCGCTACGACTACGACAACCTCTCGCGCGGCGGCAGCAGCCGCGCCGACGGCGACAACGTGGCGCCGCGCCTGTCCTTCAACTACGGGCTGGACGCGCGCAGCGTCGTGCGGGGCGGCTACGGCATCTTCTACGACAAAATCGTCTATTCCGTCTATTCCGACGCCCTCCAGCAAAACACGGCCACGCCCGGCTACCGCGACCAGCTGGGGCAGCTCGTCGCGAAGGGGATTCTCCCCGCCGACACCGACCTCGACCGCGTCACGTTCGACGGGAATGCGACGGCGGATTTCACGTCGGGCATCACCTACCTCAACGGCCCCACGCCCGCCCAGGTCGAGGCGAATCGGGCGGGCATCTCCTTTTACGAGCGGCGCATCCTCAACCCGGACGGCTACCAGAACCCGCTTACGCACCAGGCGTCGCTGGGCTACCAGCGCCAGCTCGACGCGCGCACGCTGTTCTACACCGACGTGGTCTTTACGCGCTCGTACAACCTGTTGCGGCTGCGCAACCTGAACGCGCCCGCGCCTTTCAGCTATCAGGGCGTCGAGGGTGCCGCCGACGTGCGCCTGCCCGCCCAGGCCGACGCCACGCGGCCCATCGCGCAGCAGCCCGGCGGCGCCCTCAACATCGTGATGACCGAGAGCGGCGGCCACGCCGAGTACCGGGCGGTGATGTTCAACCTCGTCCGCGAGCGGCAGACGGGCGATCCGTTCGCGTACCGGCTTTCGTACACGCTATCGCGCCTGCGCAACGACACCGAAGACATCAACTTCCGCGCGATGGACGCCAACGACTTCCGCGCCGAGTGGGGGCCGAGCATCAACGACCGCACGCACGTGCTGAACGGCATCGTGTACTGGGCGCCCGCCCGCCCCCTCACCGTCAGCCTCGCCGCCCTGCTCCAGAGCGGCCAGCCCATCAACCGCATCCCGGATGCCGCCGTTTTCGGCACGACCGACCTCAACGGCGACGGGCGTTCGTTTGGCGACGCGTACGTGGGCAACTCCGACCGGCAGCCCGGCGAACGCCGCAACTCCGACCGCCTGCCGTGGTCGAGCACCTTCGACGTGGGCGTGCAGTACGCCGTGCCGTTCGCGGGCCAGAGCGTCGAGGTGCGCGCCGACATCTTCAACGTGTTCGACGCGCAGAACCTGAGCGGCTACGCCAACAACGCCACCCAGAGCAACCAGGTGCAGGTGGGCCCGGCGAATTCGGGCCTGCTCGTGCGCCGCAACGCCGGCGCCCCGCGCCAATTCCAGTTCGGCCTGCGGGTGGTGTTTTGAGGAATGTCGAACGCAGCGAGGGTCGGATGATGGCGATTGAAACTGTAGGCTCCTGCCTTTGCTCATCCGCTTGCCCTACTCCCGGTCGAAAGGATGGGACCTTGATTACGCGATGGTTTCGAGCAGCAATTATGCCCAGTCGGTTCTAAGGCTACTCAGCGTACGAGATGGAGCGACAGCGTTTGTGTGCGTGTGCCAGTGCCTGTGGTAACCATGGCGCGCACGAAGTACAGTCCTGCGCTGTGTGTTGACAGGTCGAGCATAAGGTGTGTTTCGCCCGCACCGAGCACCGCCGTCGGGTAGCGTTCCACGCGGCGTCCGAGGGCATCATAGACTTCGACTGCTGCCTCGCCTGATGCACGAAGGGAGATAGACAGTGTCACCACGCCGGACGAGAGCGAAGGATAGAGATGCACGGTGAGCGCCTCGGGCAGGCTTTGCACTTCTTCCTGAACACGAAGCGCTGGATCCCACGTCTCCTGCGTGTCCAGTGTGCGCAGAACTTCGGTGGCGTCGCGTTCTCGTCCTAGCGCTCCCAAGCTTGCTGCGCGAGCCAGAACCCCCTCGACCGGATCTTCCGTCTGTGCACTTTGAGCCAGTGCTTCTTCGTAGCGTCCTTGCTGAACGAGCGCTGCCAGTGCAGGGATGGGTTCCTCGTATGGCCGAACATATGCTTCGCACGTCGAAGCCTTACACGGAAGCGTCAGTGTGAGGTTGGGATTTGACCCTAGGTATGGCCAATAGGTCACCGCGCCGTAAAAGGCGTTTGGAGAAGGAGGAGCGAATCCCCACCAGTTCTGGATAGCGTCGACGGTAAACGAGCTACCCGTGAGTGTTTTCGCTGCGTCATACACCAACGCGCGCCCATCGTCATCGTAAATGGCGTTGTATCCGCCCGTAGCAACGGTGCCCAGATAGGCCCGCGCCGAGGTCGATTCCATGAGGTAGATTTCATAGCCACCATTGTCATGGATGGTATTGCGTGACGCACTTGCCATTGAGATCGACGCTGCGTAGCCGACGTAAACTCCATGCCCCGCGTTCTGCATGACCGTGTTGCGGCGGAAAACAGAGACGGTTCCTCCGTAAACGTAGACGGCTGTGCCATTGCCCATCCAGACACTGTCGTAGATGCGGATGTCGGGCGCCCGCAGTTGGAGTGCGTATGCACCGCCGGTAAAGCGCGCTTGCTGAAACACGCTGCCTGCGCCATACACGAGCACGCCAGACCATTGCGCTGCCGTAGTACCCTCAAAAAACACCGGTGCGATGGCCGTCCCCAGCACCTGTACCTGCTTATCAAACCGGATGCGCGCGCCTCGACCCAGTTTGAAATGAACATCGGACTGCACCGTTACTGGCCCGCTGAAGGTCACGGTTACGTAGTCGCTAACCGTGACCACGGTACCCGAAGCAAAGGTGCCGCCCGGAACGGTTTGAGAAAAAGTGTAAGTTGGGTTGGGCTGCGGCAGGGCGTGCAGTTCGGCTTTCAGAAAGTCGGCGATGCCACGCGTGAGGAAGACGTGCTCCTGGCTTTCGCGCGATTCTCCCACAGCATCGCCAGCAAGGTATGACCGGGCAAAGGGCGAGCGCGTAACTCGGATGGCAGGGCTGTCCTGAAGCACATTGTGCGTCAGGTTTTGCGCGGTGAACAGGTTCTGTACAAAAGAGCCGCGCGTCTGCACCGTCGTGTTGTAGTCGAGCGCACTTACCGTGTGGACAAAGGCGTGATGGTAGGCGGGGGCCGTGAGATGGAGCCGGATCACCATAGGGTCTTCCTGCGCGAGAACCATCCCGATGATGGGCTGGATAAGTGCGGCGAATTGAAACCGGGATACGCGGCGAAACACTTCCTCCCACGTCAGGCCTGCCCCGCGCAACGAGTCGAGTTCCTGCACGAGATCTCGGGTGGTCGTGCGGTAGCCACCTGGCGCGCTGCTGTACGGGCGTGCTTCACCCAGTACCCACTGGCTACCATCGAAGTAGTCGCTATCACGGCAGAGGGTGCCACAGGCATAGTCGCTCCGGGCATAAACGGTAGAGCGTTGTCCCATGGCGGGCGCGGCCCGCGCGGTTGTCACCATCTTCCAGTGGCCGACGAGCCATGCTTCAATTTCAGAGGTGAGCAGGGTTTCACCGGGCAGGAGCCGGTCGCCGGGCGCGTCTGCTTCGAGTTGGTCGAGAGCAGCCGGGGAGCCGTTAACAACAGCTACGTTGCGCGACTGCGCAGGGTAATCGCCGACGGCCATCAAGTCGCTGTACAATCGTGCCTTGAGCACATCGTGGGTAAAGGTGAAAGCGGTTGAATTGGCAGTAAAAGATGCTTCAAAGGCATTGAAAACCAGAAGTTGCCGCACTGCAGGCGCGCGCAGCACGCCCTCAGCAACGCTTGTGAAGTCACCCATTGAGAGGTCAAGCACCAGCCCGAAGACGCTGTGGTGGAGAATGTCGTCCACCAGTTGCTGCACGCCGATGGGGATGTGTCCTCCCTGCTGCGCACCGTCGTATGAAACGAAAAGTGGCACATGGTGTGGGCGCCTCGTGGACTCCATCCACGCCAGAGCATACCGCGCGACGATGCCACCAAGACTCGGCCCGACGACGGCCTGGATAGACCCGCCCGGCGCCAGGTTAGCGTTGACATACGCGATGAAGTGCGCCAGCGCCAGTCCATTGCGCTGGATAAAGTCGAGCGAGTTGCCGTAGTCGAAGATGACGACATCGTACCCCTCAGCCAGCAGTTCAATGCCCATGTTGACGCTGTCACGGTTGAGCAGTCGGTTGAAGATGTCGGCCGGGGTGCGGGCATTGCCGAATCCGGTACCTACGTCGAGGCCGTCCGTGACGATGATGGGACGGTGCAGCTTGCCCGTCGTGTTTCCCGCGCCGAAATAAATGGCGTAACGGTAAGGGGCGCCCTTGACGCCATCGAACGCTTGGAGGCGGGGGTTAGAGCCCGGTTCGTAGTAGGATGCATCGTAGGTGAATGTGCTCATCACTGAGTCAACCATCACATCGGGGCAGCGCCACGTACTCGTGGTCTGGCAAGGCGCACGAGCCGGCGCCACCTCAAGGGGGACCGCGAGCGTTGTGGCTGCGTGCCCAGGCATGGCGATTGTAACAACTACCATTTGGGTGCCGGGCCTATCGAAGTGCACTCTGAGGGGCTCTCCTGGAATCATGCGCCGCACGTCGCTGCTACCTTCTACATTGAGCCACACGTTTGCGTCGCCTGCATCAATAATCAAGGCTGGATCGACCACAAGAGAGAATGGGGCGCCTGCTACAGCGACGCGTGCCTCCGGTGCGTCGAGAAAGGACGCTTCGAGACGTCCCTCTTCGCGAAGGATTGCAAGGGGAAGCGTGTGAGATGCATGCCAGTAGGCTGCGCGAGAGGCAACTGCCCAGGGGGCAGCGTCGTCTCCCGCGATGCCCGAACGCAGGTGCCAAGAAGCATGGCGAAGCCGCCACCCCCGGCCGGTAAGTCCTCGATCCAGATCCCTGTTAGAACCGGCTGACTTTGCCTCTGCAGACAGGTCATAGTGTTCGGTGGGCACTTTGGCGCGGAGCGCATCATAGGCGGCGCGCCAGGGAATAGGCTGTTGAGCCCTAGCGGGCAGCGGCAATAGCGCTGCGAGCAGGAGTAGATAGAGAGGTCGCATAAGTTTAGGGAGACAGCGAGGGCGCAACTTGCCCATGCTACCATGAGGTAGGGAAAGAGGAAGCAGATTTTGATCTTGCTTCAGAACGTGCCCAGCGTCAGATACACGGCTGGGTGAAAGCGGAGTCTTGTCATTAGGCCGTACTGACTATGCCACCTATCCAGCGCCAGCGACGGGCAGTATTCTCACGGTCACGCCTGCTTCGAGAGGAAGCGTCGGTTCGACCAGGAGTTCTCCCAAGAACCCGGCATCCTGCGTCTCGCCGAAGGACGCGGAGGCGCCCAAATCACCCGCGGCCCATAGTCGCAACTTGTTGTCTCGGCGTACTCTATAGGATGCCCATGCTGATGCCGCCGGCCTGGGCGTCTCCGTCAGAGGGCATATGGCTCACACTCAGGTTGCCGCGCAAAGCAGACGCATTGGTTTGGCCAGGCAGCACTAGAGACGAGGAAATGTTCGTGCGCAGGGGGCCTAAAGCTCCGCTCAACGAACCCCTGCCGGCTTTATGTGAGCGGCGGCTGTAGAAGCCACGGCCCCACACACAAGAGTCAGCAAAAGAGAAAATCTCATGGCAGGCTGAAGTAGAATAAATAAAATCATCACCTCTTGGAGTGCTGAGGGGCTTTGTAGATGTACAAATCCGTCGTCGTCAGCCAGTACACCCGCTCTCCGTCCGACCACGCGGCTGCTCCGTAGCCCCCGCCCGTGCCTTCCTCGCCCAGCGCCTCTGCTACCACCTCGCCCGTCACGGCGTCGAGCGCGTAGAGCGGGCCGTAGTGGCTGTGATAGACGAGCCCACCGGCGTACGAGACAGGCGCAGTGGCGTAACCGCCCATCGGACGCGACCATAACTCGCGCCCCGTGCTGGCCTCGAGCGCGGTGATGCCGAGTTCGTCCTGGACGAAAAGTCGCAGCGTGCCAGCGTCTTCTCCAAGCGTGAGGTCGGCAGCGGTGAGGCCGTTGGTTTGCCAGAGCAGTGTGCCGGTGGCTACGTCGACGCAGGCCACGAAGCCGGTGCCGAGGTTGCCGCCGAAGTAGGCGCGGCCCTCGTGGACGACGAGGCGGGCATAGGACGACGACCCACGGTCTGCCACCAGTACACGCCACTGCTCGGTCAGCGTTGCCTTGTCCAGCGCTACGAGCGCCACCGACTGTTTTCGTTTCTCCTCATCCATCCATGTGTCGAGATAGAGTAGCAAACCGGGAACCGTCGCCATGCCTGCCGAGAGGTGAGGAGTCGCCACCTGGTTTACGATAGCCCCAGTGCCTTTGTCGAACACGAAAATGGCATTGCTGCGAGGAGGAGTATAATTGGTGGCCTGCACATAGACGTTATGTTCGTCTTGGGCAGGCGAGTTGACGTCGTAGAATGTCCATGCTTCAGGCAGCGTGCCAGTCCAACGAAGTGTACCATCGCCCACGCGCACAGCTTTGAGTATTGGCGTTTCATGACCGCGAAAATAGACTGTGCCGCCATCGCGGTCGTCAGTGATCATCTCAGTAGTAAGCGTGAGGCGGTGGGAGGGCCACGGCTGATACCAGTGCACTTTACCTGTGACAGGATCAGCCCCCCAGAGTCGGTAGTCAGGTGAGAGCAGTAGCGTGCCGTTGACAACGGCGGGAAGCACTTTTGCATTGAGTCCGTCATGGTCGGGCGCAAACGGCACGGTAGCGATCAGCTGCATCTTCAGTGTTCCATCAATTTTAGGCTGGGGTGAGGATGAATGGGTGAAGTCGCAGCCTGCCACGAAGAAGAAGGCTGTCAGTGCCAGCGCGCGGCAATGGAAGGCGTACCAGAATTGGTTCATCAGTGTGATTGTATAGTGCGCGGAGGAACGAGGAACGCTCTTCGTTCCTCCGCACGTTGTACATCGTCGTCTGTCTTGTCAACGGAGAATTTCCCGCTGAAGCCAATCCCTTGCATCATCCATCGGAGGAGCTTGGCCCGATGTGCCGTTGGTGCGCAGCCGGCTGTAGCGCGTCAGTTCGAGGTGGTTGTAACCACCCACGTAACCACGCTCGTCGCTCGTGCCGTAGAGGAAGTTGTTTATGCGATCGTTGGCGTTGCCATTGGGGCTCCATGTGCCCTTTTCAGCAGCAAAGAGGCCGTCGTTTTGTTGCGGTATGGCAGCAGTGTACACGTAGGTCACCTCACGCCAAGGCCCATCGCCCGTACAGGTATTTTCGCGCGCGAAGAAAAGCGCTTCGAGGTCGAATTCGCTAGCCGGATCCAGAGGCCCCCCGCCGCACGACGGGTCATATTCGAGCCGAGTGTCTGTGCGCTGTTCGTACCGGATCGCACCAAGAATACGGGCCCAGTACGTATCGGTGGCGCGCATGGCCGTAGCGGCGCCACGCCATCGTGCGACGCTCTGCGCGCGTCGCTCACGACATCCTGAAGCGGCGAAAATGGTGCACATTGTGTGCTCCCAAGCTTCCGCCTGCCCATCGGCATACAGCGCGAGCTGGTTGACTTGGTCAGCGACGGCAGTCTCTTTGTTTACGTCGTATCCTGACTTGTCACCACCGATAGCCTCGCTAAACGTGCGAACTACTGTGTGTTGCCGCTCTTGACCTGTAATTGACCGGTAATAGGTAGGGCTTGGCAAGCTGTTGAGAGAGTTAATGATAGTTCCTCCCGGCGCAATAAGAGATTTGGCTCCAACAAGCGTTGCCTGTGCATCTCGTGCAATGATGTCTGGATATATATTGTTCATAAAATCATTCATAGCAGGAATTACTTGAGCTTGAACAGCTTGGTTTCCCTGTCTTAAACCAGATCGAGTCTCGTGAAGTTTTAGTCGCCAATTATTGATGAAGTTGAAATCACAAAAGTCAATAGTATTGAGTGCATCTGCAAGCATTGTAACACTGTTGATACCAAATCTAGTGATCCAAGACGTGCGCTCCGTCAGTCCATATTTGATGGTTTGTGTGTAATCAGTGATAATTGGGTTGACATTGCGATAGCCGCTCTCGTTATAGAGGGCTGCTTCCGCCAAAGGTAGTCCTTGGTGTGGCGTGCTGACCGTGATCGGAATCACGCGTAGCGTTGCGCTCTGACCGGTGCGGTAGGGAAACGAACTCAGCCCCAGCGACGACGCGCTTCCCGCAATAAAGCGGGCCAGGTACCCACCGATGACGCCGTGCCCCACAATGACGAGATCGACGTTGACCGGGCCGTTAGCCTGCACCTGAATCAGGCGTTGCGCGATCTTAGCTGTTAATTGCGAAACCACCCGGGTACGCACGTCAGCATTGTTGACGAGTTGCATCAGATGGTCTGAAGAGCGGGCGTTGAGTAGCGACGCTACTTCGGCGTCGAGGTTGATCACGTGGTTAAGAACCCCCGAGTTTTGCCAGGCTTGGGGTGTGCCACGCGCGCCCCAGATGGTCTGGGTTTCGTCGGGGTTGAGCTTGTAGCCCGAGATAAAGACACCCATGCGATAGCTTGTCTGTGCCGAAGCTATGCTTGCCACGAGAAACAGTAGTAAGACCGGGAAAGAAATGCGGAGAGGGTTCATGGCTGCAATGGTCTAAAAGGGTTAAGGAAAAGGTCAGCGCGTCTCGATCCGGACGTTAGACCTGTTGACGACGATGCGGCGGGTGACGTCCCACCCTCCTTCTGTATCGCTGAAGAGGTAGGTTTCCTTATTCAACACCACGGGATAGCCGTCGTGCAGAGCGACCTGGCGCAGCTCGACCATCTGGAAGCGACCCTGCTGGTCACGCAGCGCTGTGCGGATGGGCGTTGCGCCTAGTTCCAAGTCGTACACGACATCCACCGACGCGGTACCCTGCGCGGCCTCCTGTTGGGACGGCTTTTCGTGGACAATAACCATACGATTTCCCTGAAGCTGGAACTGGAGACCACTCTGACGCAATGCCGTTAGCGTGGTGGTGCGGCGTGTAGCAGCATCGGTGCTGGTGCGGCCCAACAATGATGAAGCTTCAGTCTCAACGCCCTCCTCGGGGGCGGGCATCTCCATCAGTTTCTTACCGCTTTTACCGTACAACCGCACCAACCCTTTTGCCTTCACGATGCGCGCAAGCGGGTCAAAACCGGGATCAGGCGCGGGCATCTCTCCCTTTACGTTTTCATACAGGTCATCAGGCATCCCCATGAAGCCGTCGGTAATGAGATAGTCCACTGTCGAGGCCCCATCACGCCCAATGCCCACAGTGACATGTGCCTTGCGGTAACCAAGCAGCATGGTTGACGTGGACGGGTCTCTGCCTTTACTGCTGCCATCGACAAGTTCACCGGCCCAGAGTGGAGACGAAATGGTTTCAGTCTCGTCGTAAGACAGTACAAGAGCAGCACTGGAAGAGAGGTCGTCGCCAGAAACGCTAGGGCTTGCCGCGTCGCATCCAAAAAGCGACAGGGTGAGTGCTGCACCGAGCGCCCCGCTAGCCCAGCGTGCGCGAGGAGAGAGGGCAAAAAGGGGGTGTCTGTTCATGACGGTGTTGCGTTATTGAAATGTTAATGGTGGGTAGGCAGTCTGTTCAGCCGCCTGATGAGCCGAGAAGCGCGATCTGCGCGTAATAGCGCTCTCGAATCTCACCGCCGCGCGCAGCGCATTGCACGGCGATGAAGTAGGTGCCGCTGGCGAGCGGTGGAAAGGACAAGGCAACGCGATGGTCACCCTGAGGGAGTAGTGCGTCGTGCAGTAGCATGAGGCGGCGCCCTAGCAGGTCGTACAAGTCAATGGTGACCCAGGCTGCTTCGTTTAGGTGGATGGGTAACGCCGCTGCTGTGCGTGCCGGGTCAGGGTAGGGTGGGAGCAGGGCAAACACTGCCAGGCGAGGAGCATTCCACGTCAGATCAAGGAGCGTTGTAGTGCCATCGGCATCTGCCACGCGTGCGGAAAAATGGTAGGCGCCACTCTGGAGAGGAAAGGCGTACGTGATCTGTATATCGGAGTGTTCGACGGCAATGCCTTGGGCAAATCCTCCCGAAGGCAACTGTGCCACGGCTGCCGAAGCATCTGCCGCCAGAGGATGTGCTGCCAAGAGGTGCAGGTGTACCTCTGAGCCATCATGCGAAACGGTGGATGTGATTTCGCCGATGGATCCTGCGGGGGCGGGCGGCATCAGCACACGTGCGCGCAGCATGGGCCGAAAGTTTGCAAGCGATTGGCCCTGCACCGACACCGCTGATGCGGCCATCCAAAGGCCTTCGGCAGTACGAAAGAAGCCGCCTTCGCCTCCCGCGTCGAGTCCAACGGCAAAAGCGTTGTTGTCGTCGGCGTCATTTGTGACGACGATCATGAGTGTGTCCGGAAGTGCCTCTTGCCACGTCTCGGCACCCAGTAGGGCCGCCTCGAATGTGACCTCACCGGGAGCGCGGAAGCTGTAAACCCGCTGTGGACCCCAGAGGCGTTTGGCGGGGCGCCCGTTTTGGAAGTTCCATACTTCGACATCAACGTCGCGCTCTGTGCCAGCAGGCACACCCGAACCCGAGACTTCGCTCATATACAGGCCGTACACACTGACCTCGTAGAGCCAGCGAGGGGTTGCCGACCTGCTTCTGGAAACAGGAATGACGAGGCCGGCAGCTTGCCCTGGTGAGAGCCGGAAATAGCGCGCCGTCGCTGTGAAGGCATCGGGTATGCCGTCGTCGAGCGCAATGTCGCGCGCGTATCCACTTGGCACTCCATCTATGCGAGCCGTCGCAGCGACGGCCTCGTTATCAGGGGAGGAGGACCGCGACAGGACTACATAGCCGTCGGCAAACAGGCCCGCTCCTGCTGCGAGTCGAGCCGATACTCCAGCTTCGCTTAGGGCGGGTTCGCCGTGCAGTGGCATAAGTGCTATTTGCGCTTCAACTCCCGCTGTGATGTATCCTACTTCTACAGCTACCTCTCGCGCGAGAGGCACGCGGGTAATGGCAAAGCTCAAAGGGGGCAACAAGGCGTGTAGTACGCCCGGCAACGCTCCTGACAGGCGAGTTGGCGCTTGGCCTGTAGCTGCAACCTGTTGCAGCATATGCGTTGCCCACCGCTGGTGCAGTATCTCAAGGCGAGGGAGATGGTGCCTTTTCAGAAGGGCTTCGAGGCCATCTTCGCCTGTTCGCACGTCGGCGACATACGTCCGCAGCGCCGCCAATCCTATTTGTGAGAAGAGGAAGTGCGTCCACTGTGCGGCCCGAGCGTAGTCTGGCAGAGGGCTGGCATCGTCCCAACTCAGTAGCGAGCGTGGATCGGAAAAGAGAAATGCATCGGGCGCTCGCAACGTGAAGCCGCACAAGAATTCTGCGTACTCGGAGAGCCCTTCGTTGATGAATACACTCTCGTGTGAACCCTTTTCGTAGCCCGCGTGAATCAGGTGCTGAAGTTCATGTGCAAACGTTGCTGCCGCACTTTCAGGGCGACCTCGTTCACCGTAAACAAGCGTTGGGTAGAGATCCACGAATACGACGTCGCGCCTGTTCGAGTGTGGGGAACCGGTCAGGTGTATGGGGTCAAAAAAGCCTGCAACGTAACTTCCTGAAGGCTGGAAGCCGTCTTGGATGTCGAGCAAGAGCAGATCGACGCGTTTGTCGTCGTCCGGGTCGGGCAGATCGCCGAAAAGCGCCGTGACGATTGCGGCAATGCCTTGCTCGGGCGCGTGCGAGGTGGGGGGCGTTTTTGTAGTCGCGTAGGCAATGAGGCGACTGAGGGCCTCGCGGCCAGGCGACGTTTCCAGCAGCGCGCGCTGCATTGTGTCCACCCAGACGGTTACGTGCGCCCCTCGGTACAGCTTCTCAGCGGTGACGGTGAAAAACCGATCCTGATCGAGGATGTCTCGCACCCAGAACGTGTGCTGTGTTTCTGAGGTATCCGCAAGTGCTTTTGCTGCAGAGTGTTTTGAAGACGTGCCCCGTACGGGAGGGGGATAACGCTTCATGAGGTGTGGCGTCACGTGTACGGGAGTGCCAGGCGTCTCTGCTTCAAGAGGAGGCGTGAAGCTCGCGAGACCCTCTACCGCTGGGCTCTCCTGAGCATAAGTACGGCTCAGCGTGCACAAGGCGAGTAGCACAAGACAGGTGGTAGAACCGAAAAGGGTAATGGGTCGCATAGCCGGAAGCGTGATGACCCAGCTTAACCCAAGAATCAGCGTGGCCTATACGACAGGCCTCTGCAATTCCGCCGCGCGTGCTCTATCCCAACCCGGAGGTTTCTCCACTGCACTAAAGTAGGGCAACAGTATCTGTCGCATCGGCGATAGCATCTGGAGAGGGGGCACGCACCTCACGGCGAAAGCGGGATATTCCTCCATCTCCGAAATTCAACCGGGCCGTAGCTTGAGAGATGCCTTTTCATGGAGGCCCGTTAAGCCCCAGTAGCTGCCAGACAGGGTGATGCCTTTGCCAAGTGTTTTTCACCTGACCCTTCGGTACAGCCGCCTGCACTCTTTGCCCTGGTTGGGGTGGGGAAAAGTGGTGGTAGCCGCCGCGTGGTGCGTCTGCGCATCCGCTCAGGCCCAACCCGCAAATTCTGCGCTTACCGCTGAATTTATTCAGGCGCCCGACACCATCAGTTCAGCTCCCAGCGCCAGCGGGTTCGTGGGCGAAATTCAAGATGGCGTGCCGGTGCTTACCCGTTTTCGTTTCTACCGCGACAGTGTCGTGGTGCTTACCACCCCGCGCGGAGACTCGCTGGCGCTCTCCTACGTTGCCTTCTACGATATCGCACGTGCCTTTGAAGCATTCGACATGCCTGGCAATGCCAACTTCGAGACCGGCTTTGAATACGAAGAGGGTAGCCTGCGCCTCTTTCTGGCTTCCTCGCCTTTGCTTGTAGTTATGCTACTCCTTTTGCTGCCGCTGCTGCTACTTGTGCTGTGGCTTCTCGCGCGCAGCCGTCGAGTCAGAGCTCGTGCCCTCGACGAGCAGCAGCGTGTGGCTCGGTTACGGCGGTTGAGTGAACAGAGCCGCGAGGACGAGCGCCGCCGCTTGGCCCGCGAACTGCACGATGGGCCGCTGCAAGAACTCTATGCGCTGCGGATGAGCTTGGCACGCGCACAGCCGCCAGACGACGAGCAGGACGCGCTTGTTGTCCACATCGCCGATGATCTTCGGACGCTTACGGAAGAGCTTCGCTCGCCGCTGCTCAGCGATTACGGCCTCGTCGAAGCCCTGCGTACCTTGTTCGAGCGCCACCAGACGCGCACCCATCTAAGCATTGTCTTCGACCCCGAAGCTATGCTTGTCTCGCAGCCAGCGATGATTCCAGAGCCCCAGGCGACGGCCTTGTTTCGCGTGGCCCAGGAAGCACTCAGCAACGTGGCACGCCACAGCCGGGCGCAGCACGTGCGCGTTCGTTTACGGACTGAGCGCCAGCGCGATGCACCGGGCTTTGCCCTCGAAGTCGAAGACGATGGTCAGGGTTTTAGCGTCCCACGTCACTTTGAAGACTTGGGTAGCGCGGGACACTTCGGCTTGCTGGGTAAGCGCGAGCGCATGGAAGTGCTGGGCGGCGGGCTCAATGTGCAGTCGGTACGGGGGCAGGGTACACGCGTCGTGGCGTGGGTGCCCGAGATCATTCCCGGTGAGGTTTCGCAGCGTGCTACCCTTCCGGTATTCTCCTGAATTATCGCTGCCACCTCATGTCCTACCGTATTTTGCTTGCCGACGACCACGCTGTGTTCCGCGCCGGGCTGCGCCGGCTGCTCGAGGATCAGCCCGACCTCGAAGTGGTGGGTGAAGCAGCCACGGGCTTGCAAGCGGTAGCCATGGCCCGACGCGACAAACCCGACGTGCTCGTGCTGGACGTGCAGATGCCTGAAATGCCCGGTCCCGAGGTGGTGTTCGCCTTGCGCCGGAGCGAGCCTGCGGTGCGCATCATGGGTCTCTCTGCGTATGAGGACCCCGCCTATGTCGAGCGCTTTGTCAGAGGTGGCGCGTCGGGCTACGTCACGAAAGACCGTCCGCCCGCCATGATTGTGCAGGCCGTTCGGCAGGTGGCCGAGGGTATGCCGGTATGGCTGGTGCGCCAGCCCTTGATGTCGCCGCTCTACATCCTCACGGAGCGCGAGCGCGAAGTGCTGGGCCTGCTGGGTGCTGGCCTGTCCAACGATGAGATTGCACACGCGCTGCACGTGTCCGAGTCCACGGTGCGCAACACCCTGACCACGGTATATGAAAAGATCGGTGTAGCGCATGCGCGTGCCGCTGTGGCTTGGGCATGGCGGCACCATCTGGTGAATGACTCACCATCCAGATAGAGAGTGGAGAAAGCTCCAGAGGCGGGGCGCAGAGACTCCCGCGAGAAGCACCGTTTCTGCCTGGCTTCTCCTCCCATGGCAGCGTACGTTGAGTGTCGTTACGGTTCCGTCACCCTAACCATGCTCAACTTCAATGAAAAAGCTCTCCATTGTACTGACCATCATCCTCGTTTCATCAACAGGTTGTGATAGCAACGGGGCGTTGCCTCTGCCAGGATCTGCACTCCTCATCCAGCTCGACGCCGATACACTTCGCCTAATTAGCTGCGACAGCGTGGCAATTTACGCGGACGATGGGGCACCGCTAGCGCGCCTGAAACGCACTAGGCCGGACCACTGGACCGTGGCTGCGACTGAAGTGGGTGTGCGTGTGATATTCTCTGACCAGCCTACAGAGGCTCCAATCTGGGGTGGCATTTCACCAGAAATATCCTTTTCTACCGTCGCCACTGGCAGCGCACAACCCAGTAATAGCACCAGTACCGAAGGCCCTCCGGTAGCTGTATGCCACCTCGTGCAGGACCACGGGCGCTGGCGCATGGTGTGCGTGATGGTTACTCCTGGCACGGTGGAACCGACTTCTGCTCGTCACAGGGTATCGCTGTCGTTTGTAGCCCTTTCGTGAAGCAATGAATGCGTCGTTGCGTGTGGATCCGCAGCGAGTGGGGATTCGCGGCTTGGGTCACCAACTTTGATTTTGGCGTAGATTTTCCGCGCAACCGCCGCCTTCTACGTTTTTCAGCACGCTCCGATCATTGCCCATGAACTGCCGGCTCCGCGTGCCTGCTTTCCACGGCCTTCTACTTCTCCTCACCCTCGTGCTCGCCGCGTGCGGCGGAGGCGGCGCGTCGCCTGCCGATCCCTTTGCCGGGAGCGCCTCGTGGAGCGACGTCGAGCGGCAGGCGCGCGGGCAGACCGTGGACCTGATGATGTGGAACGGCGACCCGTTTATCAACCATTACATGCAGGATTTCGTGGCGCCCGCGCTGCGCGACTCCTTCGGCATCACCCTCCGCATCAGCGCCGGCCAGGGCGGCGAAATCGTGACGGCCCTCATGGGCGAAATCGAAGCCGGGCGCGCGGCGGGCGCCTACGACCTCGTCTGGATCAACGGCGAGACGTTCTACCAGCTCCGCCAGATTGACGCGCTCTACGGCCCCTTTGCCCACAAGCTGCCCGCCGCGCAGTTCGTGGACTACGACAACCCGTTTATCGGCCTCGACTTCCAGCAGCCCGTCGAGGGTTTCGAGGCGCCGTGGGGCAACGTCCAGCTGGCCCTCATCTACGACAGCGCCCGCGTCGCCCGCCCACCCCAGACGCGCGACGAACTCGCCGCGTGGGTCAGGGCCAACCCGGGCCGCTTTACCTTCGACGCCGCCTTTACCGGCATGACGTTTCTCAAAGCCCTGCTCGTGGACTTCGCCGGCGGCCCGGGCGCCCTCGACGGGCCGTTCGACGGGGAGCGGTACGCGCGCGCCAGCGCCCGGCTCTGGCAGTACCTCAACGGCATCAAGCCTTTTCTGTGGAAAGAGGGGGCGGCGTTTCCGCCCAACGTGGCCCAGCTCCACCAGCTTTTCGTGGGCGGCGAGGTGGATTTCACGATGAGCAACAACGACGCCGAGGTGGACAACAAAGTCCTGCTCGGCCTTTTCCCGCCCACGGCCCGCGCGTATGTGCCCGCCTTCGGCTCCATCCAGAACAGCCATTACCTCGGCATTCCCCGCAACGGCGCCGACAAGGCGGGGGCGCTCGTGGCCATCAACTTTCTCGAATCGCCCGCCGCCCAGTACGAGAAGATGCGGCCCGAGGTGTGGGGCGACGGCACGGTGCTGAGCATGGACAAGCTGCCGCCCGCCTGGCGCGACCGCTTCGCGCACATCCCCTCGCGCCGCCTGGCGCCGCCGCGCGCCGACATCGCGGGCCGCGCCCTCCAGGAGCTGGCCCCCGAGTACATGATCCGCCTCTACGACGACTTCCGCGCGAACGTGGTCGAGTAGCCCGCCCTCAGCGCCCGCCCGCCTCCGACATTGCCACGGTCGAGCCGACGAGGTATTGCTCGACGTAGTCCGTCAGCAGGGTGAACAGGTGGAGGCGCGTGCGGCCCCCGGCGATGCCGTGGTTGCGGCCCGGGTACACCATCAGGTCGAACTGCTTGCCGGCGGCCTGGAGCGCGTCTATCATCTGGACGGCGTTCTGGTAGTGCACGTTGTCGTCGAAGTCGCCGTGGACGAGCAGCAGGTGCTGATTCTCGCCCAGGCGCGCGGCCAGGCGCGACGGGGCGCCGGCGTCGTAGCCCGCGGCGTTGCGCTGCGGCGTGCTCATGTAGCGCTCGGTGTAGATGGTGTCGTACTGCCGCCAGTCCGTGACGGGCGCGACGGCCATGCCCACGCGGAACGTCTGCGGGCCGCCGTCGCTCAGCAGCGACATCAGCGTCATGTAGCCGCCATAGCTCCACCCCCAGATGCCCACGCGGCTGCTATCTACCCAGGGCTCGCGGGCGAGGTGGCGGGCCGCCGCGATCTGGTCGGCGGCTTCGAGCTGGCCCAGCTTTTTGTACGTCGCCGTGCGGAAGGCCGCGCCGCGCCCGCCCGTGCCCCGGTTATCCACCGAGACGACGATGACGCCTTTTTCCTCGGCCAGATATTCGTGCCAGAGCTGGCGGCTGCCGCCCCACGCGTCGCGCACCGTCTGCGAGCCCGGCCCGCCATAGACGTACATCAACACGGGATATTTGCGGGACGGGTCGAAATCCGACGGCTTGAAAATCATCGTTTCGAGGGGCAGGCCGTCGGCGCCGGCCACCCGGGTGAATTCGATGGACGGGCGCCGGTACCGGGCGAGGGTGGCGACGAGTTCGGCGTTGCTTTCGAGGGTTTTCAGGGGCGTGCCGTCCACGCGGTGCAGCGACACGACGGGCGGCTGCCGGGCGGTCGAGTACGTGTCGATGTAGTAGCGGCGGTCGCGCGAGAGGCTCACGTCGTGCCACCCCTTTTCGCGCGTGATCTGGACGGGCGGCTGCTTGCTGGCCTCGCGGGCGCCCAGCGACACCTGCTGCTTGTAGAGGTGCCGCTCGACGGGACTCGCGGCGGTCGAGACGAAGTAGATCAGGCCTTTTTCCTCGTCGGCGCCCAGGAAATTCGTCACGTCCCAGTCGCCGTCGGTAAGCTGGCGCACGAGCGTGCCGTCGTTCTGGTAGAGGTAGAGGTGGCGGTAGCCCGTGCGCTCGCTGACCCAGATAAAGTGCTTGCCGTCGCGCAGGTACGTGAGCGCGCCCACGTCGAGGTCGGAAAAGCCCGTCTCCACGTCTATCCACGTGTCCGAGCGCTCGGTGAGAACCGTTTTGACGGCCATCGTCTGCGGGTCGCCATACAGCACGTCGAGCGCGTTCTGGTCGCGGTTGAGGCGGAACATCCACACCTGCGCGCCCGCATCGCCGGGCGTCCAGCCCAGGAGGGGGATGTACTCGTGGGCGTCGCCGCCGGCCTGCCACGTGTCGGTCTCGAAAAAGCGGAGGGTGCCCGCCGCCACGTCCGCCACGCCCACGCGGATTTCCGAATTCGCCTCGCCGGCCTTCGGGTAGCGGAAGCGCGTGAACTCGGGGTACTGCCCGCGCAGGTCGGCGAGGGGGTATTCGCGCGTGTTCGACTCGTCGAGCTGCACGAACGCGATGAATCGCCCGTCGGGGCTCCAGCTCCAGCCGTCGCGCAGGCCGAACTCCTCCTCGTACACCCAGTCGGTCGTCCCGTTGATAATGGTGCCCGGCGCGCCGTCGGTCGTGAGGGCGGTTTCCTGCATCGTGGCGAGATCTACGACAAACAGGTTGCGGTTGCGCACGAAAGCGGCCCGCTTGCCGTCGGGGCTCAGTTTGGCGAACATCTGGTAGCCCCGGTCGCGCGGGGCGAGGGGCGTCAGCCGCCCGCTGGCGGTGTCGTAGAGGTAGTAGTAGCCCTGCGTGTTGAGGCGCCACACGGGCGCCGAGTCGGTGTAGAGCAGGACGGTGCCGCCGTCGGCGCTGTAGGCGTAATCCTCGATGGCGATGCGGCGGCCCACGTCGGCGGCGTCGAGCCGGCTGCCGTCGAGCAGGCGGGTGCGGGCGTCGGTTTCGAGGTTGTAGCTCATCAACCCTGTCGCGCCGCCGTCCTCGCGGGCCACGTACACGACGACGGGGCCGTCCTGCGCCCAGCGTCCGCCCTCGAAAGAGGTGCCGCTGAACAGGCGGGAGGCGTGGATGGCTTCAAGCGTCAGGGGCTGCTGCTGCGCGTGGGCGTCGTGGAAGAGGAGCGCGGCGGCGAGCAGCAGCGCGAGGCGGGCGGTTTTCATGGACGGTAGCATGGTGTTGCCGTGAAAATAGGGTGCTCCCGCGCGCAACGCCGACCCGAGGGTGCACCTTTCCGCCCCAATCCCTCGCCCCCGTGACGCCTCCCGCCCCACCGCTGACGGTTACCGTTGCCCGCATTGATCTGGGCGCCATCCGCCACAACGCGCGCCTGCTGGCCCGCCAGGCCGGCGCGTCCCGGCTGATGGCCGTCGTCAAGGCGGATGCCTACGGCCACGGCGCCGCCCCCGTCAGCCAGATGCTCGAAAGGGACGGCGTCCGCGATTTCGCCGTGGCGACGGTTGCCGAGGGCGTGGCGCTGCGGCGCGCGGGCGTGGGCGGGCGCATTCTCGTGTTCGCGCCGCCGCAGCCCGCGTTTCTCGAAGCGTACGCCGCGCACAACCTGGAGGCGTCCATCCCGTCGCTCGAAGGGGCGCGGATGGTGCGTGCCAGCGGGCTGCCCCTTGCCGTCCACCTCAAGGTGGATACGGGGATGCACCGGCTGGGCGTGGCGCCCGCCGAAGTCGCCGACGCCGTCGCGCTGCTGGACGCGCCGCCGCTCCGCCTTGCCGCCCTCTGGACGCACTACGCCACGGCGGACGAAACGGGCGACACGTTTGCCGACCGGCAGCGCGAAAAGCTGCTGGCCGCCCGCGCCTGCGCGCCCCACGTGCCCGTCCACGCCGCCAACAGCGCCTCGGTGATTACCGGGCACGGAACGGTCGAAGGCGCCGACGTGGTGCGCTGCGGCGTGGCGCTTTACGGCCTGCCCGCGCCCGAGGAAAGCCGCGTCGGCGGCGAAAGCCTGCGCCCGGCCATGCAGTTCGTCTCGCAGGTGGTGGCCGTGCGGCGCGTGGCGGCGGGGGAGGGCGTCTCGTACGGCCTCGCGTGGCGGGCGCCCGCGCCCACGTGGATTGCGACGGTTGGCGCCGGCTACGCCGATGGCGTCCGGCGCGGGCTGTCGGAAAGGGGCGAGGTGGGCATCGGCGGCAGGCGCTACCCCATCGCGGGGCGCGTGTGCATGGACGCCTTCATGGTCGCCGCAGGGCCGGCGGACGAGCCGTGCCCCGTCGCCGTGGGCGACGAGGTGGTGCTGTGGGGGCCGGGCGGGCCGTCGGCAGCCCAGGTGGCCGGGTGGCTGGGCACCATCCCCTACGAGGTGGCGTGCGGCGTGGGCGCCCGCGTGCCGCGCCTTTACCCCTGAACGGACTGGCGGGCGGCGCGCTCGTCCACGCGGGCCAGCAGGTGGGACAGCGTGCAGCCTTCGCCGCGCCCCACGGGCGGGGCACCCGGCGCCCGCACGGGACGCGTGGGTGCGGGCGTGGCGAGGGCGCGGAGGGCGCCGGGCAGCAGGTCGCGGAGCGATACGGGCTGGGCCATCGGTAGAGCGGGGTTAGCCTGGCGCCCAAGCTCGCCCCGGCCCGTGACAGTCCTGTGTCGTGCCGCGCCGTGTGAAAGCGGCGTGGGATTGTAATGAACCCGTTGCGCAACCGTTAACTTCCCGCCCGCTTTGCCGCCCTTCTATGCGCCAGGTCACGTTTCAACGGCTCGTCTGCGCCCTGCTCCTCGCCGGGGCGGTGGCGTCGTGGCTGCCGTTCGGGCGCGACATGCAGGCGCGGGCCGAGTGGGTGGACAGGCTGCTGCGCCTGTCGGACCGGGCGACGGACGAGGCGCTGCGGGCCGTGTACGTGCGCGCCCTCGAACGCGTCCCGCCGGACACGCGGGCGTACGTCGAGGCCATCGCCGGGCTGGCCGTGTCGCGCCCGGCGTGGTTTGGCGTCGAGGCGTTCACGCCCGAAGCCCTCGACCTCATCGAGCAGCACATGGGCGCCGTGCCACCCGCCCGCGCGGACGACCCCGCCTTTGTGCCCGCGCCCGCCTCGCCGCCGCCCGTGCGAATGACGGCCACGGGTGGGCTGCTGGCCGGGGAAAGGTTCAGGCTGCCGGCCCGCGCCGGCGTGCTGATGGCATCGGCGGCCCCCGCCCTTGCGCGCCCCCTCGCGCGCCTCGTGGGCCGGGCCCTCTCGCCCCGCGCGCCCTGACGGCCAGGCCCGCCCGCCGGGCCGGCCCCCCCTCTGCAACGTGACCGGTCGCCACGCCTCTCGCCGAGAGGGCGTGCGCGCTGCCCATCGCCCTTTTCCCTTATCTCCATGCGAAACAACGCCATCCGCATTGGCCTGGTCGTCTTTTTCATCCTGCTGACCGGCTACTACCTCTATCCCTCCGTCCGCTACTACTTTCTCGACCGCAAGCTCGACGCGATGACGGACGAGCAGCGCACCGCCTACCTCGCCGAGGGCGAGAACTTCCAGAAGGTGCGCGGCCTCAAAGAAGAAGCCCTCAACCTCGGCCTCGACTTGCAGGGCGGCATGCACGTGACGATGGAAGTGGGCGTGCAGGCCCTCATCCGCGCCCTGGCGACGGAAAACGACGCCACGCTCGAAGCCGCCCTCGCCGACGCGCAGCGCGCCTCGGCCACGTCCGACGAGCCGTTCGTGGACCTGTTCGTAGCTGCGTTCGAAGCCCGCGACCCCGACGCCCGCCTGTCGCGCTACTTCCGCAACGACGCCTCGGGCCTGGGCCGCAGCGCCTCGAACGCGCAGGTCGCCGCCTACCTCAACCAGGAGGCCAATGACGCCGTGGATCGCGCCGTCGAGATCGTGCGGCAGCGCGTGGACCGCTTTGGCGTCACGGAGCCGTCCATCGTCAAGCAGGGCACGCGCCGCATCGTGGTCGAGCTGCCCGGCATTGACGAGCCCGAGCGCGTGCGGCGCCTGCTGCGCGGCACGGCCCGCCTCGAGTTCCGCCTCATGGCCGACCCGCAGGCGCTCCAGCGCTCGCTCGGCGACATCATCGCGTACTACGACCGCAGCGGCGCCGCCCCCGGCGACACGGCGGCTGCCGCGCCGGCAGACTCGGCCGCCGTCGCCCCCGGCGACACGACGCTCGACCTGACGAACCTGGCGACGCCGCCCGACGAAGAAGTCAAAAACCCCATCCTGCGCTACCTCAACGCCTATCCGCAGGCGTCCGTCGTGTTCGGGACGGTGGCCATCGCGGACACGGCGGCCCTCAACCGCGCCCTGTTCACCCCCGACGTGCAGGCCCTGCTGCCCGCTGGCGTCGAACTGATGTACGAGGCCCGGCCCGTGGCCGGCGGCGACGCCATCAACATCCTGGGCGTGCGCAAAAACGTCGAACTCACCGGCGACGTGATTACCGAGGCCAGCGTGGACTTCGACGAGACCAACCGCGCCGAGGTCATCATGAACATGAACCCCGAGGGCGCGCGCACGTGGGCCCGCCTCACGGGCGCCAACATCAACAAGCAGATCGCCATCGTGCTCGACGGCGTCGTGTACTCGTACCCCAACGTGCTCGGGCGCATCTCGGGCGGGCGCTCGTCCATCACCGGCTTGGATTCGCGCGAGGAGGCGTCCGACGTCGTCACGATTCTCAAGTCGGGCTCGCTGCCGGCGCCCGTCAACATCATCGAAGAGCGGACGGTCGGGCCGAGCCTGGGCGCCGAGTCCATCCGGGCGGGCCTGCGCTCGCTCATCATCGGCCTCACCCTCGTCGTCATCTTCATGATCGTGTACTACCGCACGGCAGGCGTGCTGGCGGACATCGCGCTGCTGGTCAACGTCATCTTCATTCTGGGCATTCTGGCGGGCTTCAACGCCACGCTCACGCTGCCGGGCATGGCGGGCATCGTGCTCACGATTGGTATGGCCGTGGATGCCAACGTGCTCATCTTCGAGCGCGTCCGCGAGGAGATGGCGCACGGGCGCACGCTGCGCGCCGCCGTGGACGCGGGCTACAGCAAAGCGTTCAGCGCCATTCTCGACGCAAACGTGACGACGTTTTTCACGGGCCTCATTTTGTACTCGTTTGGCGTGGGTCCCATCAAGGGCTTTGCCGTGACGCTCATGGCGGGCATCCTCGCGTCGCTGTTCAGCGCCATCGTCATCACGCGCATCCTGTTCGACTGGCTCGTCGAGGATCGCAAAGCCCTCGTCTCGATTGGTTAGCAGGGGGAGGGCGTGAGGATGATTCAAACCTCCAGCCCTGAACCTCTAATCCCTACCATTTTCTATTCAAGCATATAACTCCAATCATATGCGCATGTTTGAAAACACGCACTACGCGTTTCTCGAAAACCGTAAGTATGCGTACATCATATCGGCCACCATCATCCTCATGGGGATGGGATTTCTGGCGTTTCGCGGCATCGAAACGGGTATTGACTTCATGGGCGGCATGGAGTTCGTCGTCGAGACGACGCAGCCCCTGGCCGTGCCCGACGCCCGCGCGGCGCTGTCGCGCGAGTTTGGCGTCGAACCCGAAGTAAAGCGCTACGACGAGGACATCCTCGTCCGCATGACGGGCGAGGGCGAGCAGGAGGCCACGGGCGAGCGCGTGGTGCAGGCCCTCACGGCGGCGTTTCCCGACGCCAGCCCGAAGGTGGTCAAAACCGACGCCATCAGCCCGCGCTTTGCCGACGATTTGCGCGAGGGCGCCATCTACGCCGTGCTCGGGTCGCTTCTCGTGATTCTGCTCTACATCTCGATCCGGTTCGAGTGGCGCTTTGGCGCGGGCGCCGTCGTGGCGCTTTTCCACGACGTGCTCATCACCCTCGGCCTGTTTGCGATGCTGCACCACATTTTGCCGTTTTCGCTCCAGATCGACCAGACCATCATCGCCGCGTTTCTGACGATTGTGGGCTATTCCATCAACGACACGGTCGTCGTCTTCGACCGCATCCGCGAGGACCTGGCGGCGCGCAAGGGCGAGGCGTTCGAGGTCGTGGCCAACGACGCCATCAACCAGACGCTTTCGCGCACGGTGATCACGTCGGGCACGACCTTGCTCGTGGTGCTGGTGCTGTTTATTTTGGGCGGCGACGTGCTCAAGGGTTTTTCGTTCGCCCTGCTCGTCGGCATCGGCGTGGGCACGTATTCGTCTATCTTCGTGGCCACGCCCGTCGTGCTCGAACTGCGCAAGCGGATGAAGCCGGCGCCCGCCCTCGCCCCCAAACGGTAACCCCTAACCCCTCCCTGCCATGAACTTCAACGTGGATGAGCGCTACGGCGCGGTCGTCATTACCCTTAAAGGCAACGTCATGGGGGGGCCCGACGGCGCCGACCTGCGCGACCAGTTGCAGGAGCTCAAGGACGCGGGCAAGAAAAACGTGGTGGTGGACCTCTCGCACGCCAAGTTCATGAACTCGAGCGGGCTCGGGATGCTCATCTCGGCCCTCACGACGATGCGCAACGCCGGCGGCGACCTGCGCCTCTCGCACGTGGCCGACCGCATCCAGTCCCTGCTCGTCATCACGAAGCTCATCACCGTGTTCAAGCACTACGACACGACCGAGGAGGCCGTGCAGTCGTACGAAACCGACCCCGTGGCCTGACGGCGCCATTCCAGCGCGGAGGCGGCAGGTCGAAAACGGGCCTGCCGCCTTCTTTTTGGGCTTTGAGGCTGCGGGGGGTGCCGCGGCACGTCCCGACCAACGGCACCAGCACCGGATGGCAGCACGAGGGCAGGGCGCAGAGGCCGTGCCGGGCGCAATGCATTGCGCCCCTACGCACCCATCCCGCTTTTCTCCTGACGGCCCCGCCGCGCGCCGTTCCAGGCGCCGCGCCCCGCCTCACCAACCACACACCACCACACCACCTCGCAACATGCCAGTCACCGTAATCATCGGCAGCCAGTGGGGCGACGAGGGGAAAGGCAAGCTCGTCGATCTCTTCAGCGCCGACATGGACGTGGTGGCCCGCTACCAGGGCGGCGCCAACGCGGGCCACACCATCAAGTGGGGCGACCAGACGTTCGTGCTCCACCTCGTGCCCAGCGGCATTTTCCACCCGCACGTGACGTGCGTGATCGGCAACGGCGTCGTGATTGACCCGGTCGCGCTGCTCGACGAGATCGGCACGATTGAAAAGCTGGGCTACAGCGTCGAGGGGCGGCTGCTGATCTCGCACACGGCCCACCTCATCATGCCTTACCACAAAAAGATCGAGCAGGCCCGCGAGCAGGCCCGCGAGGGCGGCGCCATCGGCACGACGGGGCGCGGCATCGGGCCGGCGTACGTGGACAAGTTCGCCCGCACGGGCATCCGCGTCGTGGACCTGCTCGACCGCGACCGGCTGCGCCGCAAGCTCACGACGGCCATCGAGGAGAAAAATGCCGTCCTGAAGGGCGTCTATGGCGCCGAGACGCTCGACGTGGACGCCATCGTCGAGGAGTACGTCGAGTTCGACCGCCTCATTGACCCGTACGTGACCGACACGGCGTACTACCTCAACAGCGCCCTGGCCGACGGCAAGCGCGTGCTGGCCGAGGGCGCGCAGGGCTCGCTGCTGGACGTGGACTTTGGCACGTACCCTTTCGTGACGTCGTCGCACCCGACCGTGGGCGGCTGCTGCACCGGGCTGGGCGTGCCGCCGACGGCCATTAGCCGCGTCGTGGGCATCGTCAAGGCGTACTGCACGCGCGTGGGCAACGGGCCGTTCGTGACCGAACTCGACGACGCGACGGGCGAGCAGCTGCGCCGCGTGGGCCACGAGTTCGGCGCCACGACGGGCCGCCCGCGCCGCTGCGGCTGGCTCGACCTCGTGGCGCTGCGCTACTCGCGCACCATCAACGGGCTGACCGACCTCGCCATCACCAAGCTCGACGTGCTCTCGGGGCTCGACGAGGTAAAGGTGTGCACGCACTACCGCATCGGCGAAAAGGAGACCATCCGCTTTCCCTCCGACCTGGCCGCGCTCGAAAAGGCCGAGCCTGTGTACGAGACGTTTGCGGGCTGGCACGAGGACCTCACCGGCGCGCAGGACGTGAACGACCTGCCGGACGCGGCCCGCACCTACCTGCGGTTCGTGCAGCAGCAGGTGGGCGTGCCCATCTCCAGCATCTCGACCGGCCCCAAGCGCGAGCAGACCGTGGTGCTGGCATGAAGGCGCTGCGCGTGGCGGCGTACGCGTGGGCGCTGCCCAACACGGCACTCGGGCTGGCGCTCGCGGCCCTCGCCCGGGCCACGGGCGGGCGCGTGGAGGTGGTCGAGGGCGTGGTGGAGGCGACGGGCGGCTGGGCGGCGTGGCTGCTCGAACGGGCTGTCCCGCTGGCCGGCGGCGCCAGCGCCATCACGCTGGGGCACGTCGTCGTGGCGCGGTCGGCGGCGCTCGCGGCGCGCACGCGGCGCCACGAGCGCGTCCACGTGCGGCAGTACGAAAGGTGGGGGCCGTTTTTCCTGCCCGCATACTTCGGCGCAGGGGCGTGGCAGGGGCTGCGCGGGCGCGATCCGTACCACGCCAACCCCTTCGAGCGGGAGGCTTTCCGCCAGGCGCCATGACCCGCGTAAAGGACGTGCTGGCCGTGTGCAACGCCTTTCTCGACGCCGCCAGCTTTCCCGCCGACGACCCCAACGGCCTGTGGCACGGCAGCTCCGACCAGCCCGTGAAACGCGTCGGCCTCGCCCTCGAACCGCCCTTCGCCATTGCGGGGTGGCGCCGCGCCAGCCGCCTCGACGCCGCCTGGCTGCACCGCCCGTGGCCACCCGAGGGCGAGGAAATCCCCGAAGGCTTTCCCATCATCGCCCATCACCTCAGCTTCGACGAGCGGCTGACGCCGGGCTGGAGTCCCGTTATTGCAACCTACTTCGGCCTGCGCCACGTCGAGCCGCTGGGCGAGAAAAACGGGCGCCCCATCGGCATGATCGGGCAGGTGGCAAAGGCGCCGCTGCGCGACTGGGTTGCCCACCTGGACGCGGACTTCGGGGGCCACGAGGCCCTCGCCGGCAGCTTGCCGGCCCGCGCGCCGGTCGAGAAAATCGCCTTTGCGGGCGCGTTCTGGCCCGAACTCGTGGCCGAGGCCGCCGCGCGCGGCGCGCACCTGTTCGTGACGGGGCAGCTGCGCCCGCCCGGCCTCGAAACGCTGCCCGGCCTGGGCATGGCCGCCCTCGCCACGGGCCACGAACGCGCCGAGCGGTGGGGCCTCCAGGTGCTGGGCGCCTTTCTCGAGCTTCAGTTTCCCGACGTGGTGTTCGAGCGGCTGCCGTTTTTGTAGATGGCGCCCAGCAGGGCGTCGGCGTCTTCGAGCGAGTCGAGCAGCAGGTCGGGGCCGTGCGGCGCCAGCTCGTCGCGGCCAAAGCGGCCCGTGCACACGCCCACGGCAAACGCGCCAATGCCGCGCCCGCACGCGATGTCGTGCTCGGTATCGCCGAGGATGACGACGTCGTGGCCCGAGAAGGTGTGGCCCCCGTGCTGCGCGGCCCGCTGCACGGCAAGGGCGGGCAGGTCGGGCCGGTGCGCGCTGTCGCTGCCAAAGGCGCCAAAGGGGAAGTACTGCGCCAGCCCCACGCGCGCCAGCTTCTGGTAGGCGAGGGGTTCGAGGTTGCCCGTGACGAGGCCGAGCAGGGCGTCCGGGCGGGCGGCCAGCGTCTCGACGGCGTGGCGGGCGCCGGGCAGCAGGCGCACGTCGGCGTGGGGCAGCGCCCGTTCCATCTCGTCGCGGTAGGCGTCGGCGATGGAGAGGAGCAGGGCGGGGCGCCTGCCCTCGGGCACGCCCAGCATCGCCAGAATCTCGCCAAAGATCTGCGGGTCGGTTTTGCCCGAAAACGAGACGGGCTCGGTGTCCACCGCGTGCCCGAGCACGCGCGCGAGGGCGGTTTCGACGGCCTGCCGCCCCACGCCGTGGGTAAGCAGCAGGGTGCCGTCTATGTCGAAGAGGAAGAGTTTCAAGAGGCGTGAGGTTGGGGTTGTTGAGGGAGTCTGGCGGTCAGCCGGAGCCGGCGGCGCGCCACGACGGCCCGCGTGCCGTCGCTGAAGGCGACGAGGGCCGTGGCAAAGCGCGTCGAGACGACGCACCTGCCGTCGGCGCGGCGCACGGGGTTGCACGGGCGCCCCCGCCATTCGGGGCGCGTGAGGCGGTCGCCGAGGTAGTGGTAGCGGAACGGGGGTTCGGACACGGGGGCGGCAGGGCAGGGGCGGCGCGGGTGGAACCAAGCCGCCCGCCGCCTTCTTAACGACGCCCCAAGATAGACACCGACCCGCCGATGGCCGCCTCCCAAACGCCCCACCGCCTCTACCTGCTCGACGCGATGGCGCTGGCGTACCGCGCCCACTTCATCTTTATCTCGCGGCCGCTGCTCAACTCGAAAGGCGAAAACACGTCCGCTGCCTACGGATTCACTACGTCCCTCCTCAAACTCATCGAAGACCACGAAATCCAGCACCTGGCTGTGGTTTTCGACGCCCTGACGGGCCCGCCCTCGTACCGCGACGCGCTGTACGAGCATTACAAGGCGAACCGCCCGCCCATGCCCGACGACCTCAAGCGCAACCTGCCGTGGATCAAGGAGATCGTCGCGGCGCTCGACGTGCCGTGCCTTGAAAGGGCGGGCGTCGAGGCGGACGACGTCATTGGCACGCTGGCGCGCAAGGTCGAAGGCGAGGGCGGCAGCGTCGTCATCGTCTCGCCCGACAAGGACTTCCGCCAGCTGCTCAGCCCGCACGTGTCCATTTTCCGCCCCGCGCACCGGGGCGAGGCCTTCGACATGGCGACCGACGAGACGTTTCGCGCCGAGTATGGCCTCGACCCCATCCAGTTCATAGACGTGCTCGCCCTCATGGGCGACGCGTCCGACAACGTGCCGGGCGTGCCGGGCATCGGCGAGAAAACGGCCATCACCCTGCTCCAGCAGTACGGGTCGGTCGAAAACCTGCTCGAACACGCCGCCGACGTGAAAGGCAAAAAAGCCCGCGAGGGGCTGCTCGCCCACGCCGACGACGCCCGGATGAGCAAAAAGCTCGTCACCATCCTCACCGACGTGGACGTGGACGTGGACTGGCCCGGCTTCCGCGTGGGCACCCACGACGAGGCGGCGGTGCGCGACGTGTTCGAAAAGCTGGAGTTCCGCTCCCTTCTCGGGCGGCTGGGCGCGGCCCGCGCTGCCGCCCCCGCCGCCGACCTGTTCTCGGTCGAAGACCCGTCGCTGAGTTTCGACTTCGGGCCGTACGAGGAGGTGACGGGGCTGAAAGACGCCCCTGTCGAGTACCACATCGCGCGCAGCCGCGACGAACTCCCCGCCCTGGCCCGGTCGCTGGCTGCCCAGCCGCGCTTTGCCCTCGACACGGAAACCACCTCGACCGACGCCATGATGGCCTCGCTCGTGGGCCTGTCGTTTTCGTGGCAGGAAGGGCAGGGCGTGTACGTGCCCACGCCCCTGCCCGACGGCACGCAGACGCCCGAAGTGCTCGAAATGCTGCGGCCCGCCCTCGAATCCGACGCGCTCAAGGTGGGGCAGAACCTCAAGTACGACCTGCTCGTGCTCGACCGCCACGGCGCCCGCGTGGCCGGCGAACTTTTCGACACGCTCGTGGCGCACTACCTCATCGCCCCCGAGGAGGAGCACAACCTCGACGCCATTGCGCGCAAGTACCTCTCGTACCGCATGGTGCCCATCACCGCCCTTATCGGCACGGGCCGCAACCAGAAGTCCATGCGCGACGTGCCCATCGAGGACGTGGGGCCGTACGCCTGCGAAGACGCCGACGTGACGCTGCGGCTCTACCCCATTCTGGCCGAAAAGCTGGCCGAGGTGGGCATGACCGAGATTGCCGAGACGATGGAGTTCCCCCTCGTGCGCGTGCTCGAAGCGATGGAGAAAACGGGCATCCGCGTGGACGCCTCCATGCTCGCCGACATCAGCCGAACCCTCGCCGACAGCCTCAAAAAGCTCGAAAAGGAGATTTACACCGCTGCCGGCGCGCCTTTCAACATCGGCTCGACGGCGCAGCTGGGCGAGGTGCTTTTTGGCAAGCTGGGCCTGCCCGTGCGCCAGAAAACCTCGACGGGCAAGCCCTCGACCAAGGAAAGCGCGCTGTTCGAGCTTTCGACGGAGCACCCCTTGCCGGGCCTGGTGCTCGACTGGCGGCGGCTCACCAAAATCAAGAGCACGTACGTGGACAGCCTGGGCGGGCTGCGCCACCCCGAGACGGGCCGCGTCCACACGTCGTTCAACCAGACCATCACGGCCACGGGCCGCCTCTCGTCCTCGAACCCCAACTTGCAGAACATCCCCGTCCGGACGGAGGTGGGGCGCGAGGTGCGGCGGGCCTTCGTGCCGCGCGAAGGGTGGCTTTTGATGGCCGCCGACTACGTGCAGATCGAACTGCGCATTCTGGCGGCCATGAGCGGCGACGCGGCGCTGAAAGAGGCGTTCAGCAGCGGCGACGACATCCACACCGCCGCCGCCGCCCGCGTGTTCGGCGTGGCCCCCGGCGAGGTGACGCGCGACATGCGGCGCAAGGCGAAAGAGGTCAACTACGGCATCCCGTACGGCGTGTCGGGGTGGGGGCTGGCGCAGCGGCTGCGCTCGTCCGTAACCGAAGCGCAGGCGCTGATAGACCAGTACGCGCAGTCGTACCCGGGCGTGATGCGCTACCTCGCCCTCGAAGTCGAAAAGGCGCGGCAGCGGGGCTACGTCGAGACGCTGTTGGGGCGTCGGCGCTACGTGCCCGCCATCAACGCGTCCAACCGCAACGAGCGCGCCTTTGCCGAGCGCGTGGCCGTCAACATGCCCATCCAGGGCACGCAGGCGGACATGATCAAGCGGGCGATGGTGGCCATCCACCGCCGCATGGAGGCCGAAGGAATGCAGGCGCGCCTGCTATTGCAAGTCCACGACGAACTCGTCTTCGAGGTGCCGCCGGGCGAAGTCGAGGCGCTGCGCCGCCTCGTGCACGACGAGATGGTGGGCGCCCTCCCGCTCGACGGCGTGCCCGTGGAGGTGGACGTGGACACGGGCACCAACTGGCTCGACGCGCACTGACCCGGGGCTGCTTCGCCCGCCGCCGGGCCGAGATTCTGGACGGCCTTTCTCACCCGCGCGCCGGCAAATCCGGGCGGCTCAGGGCGGTGCTTTCCCGGCAGCGGAGGCTGACCTGGTATCAGGCCGAGCACCACGCGCTGCTGCGGTCCGCGTCGCAGTCCCAGCCACACCCCTGCAAGTCCGGTAGGCGCCAGAAGCGCGGCAACGGCAATCGGGCGTATGCGACAACGCTCTCAGCCATGGCGCATGAGCCGTATTGTATTTAGAAGAAGGGCGGGTTTGAAGGCTCCGCCTATGTTGGCCGGGTC
>CBDUCD010000003.1:0-34109 GCA_965365535.1 uncultured Rhodothermales bacterium
GGGAGGCAAGGCGGGGACCATCCCCTCGTCCGCCGTGACGTGGCGGGCGCGCCAGCGCTTACCATCGTCGCGGTGGGCTTCTACCTGAATCTGCGTTAGCTGGCGCTGCGGTACGCGCCGTGCTGTCTGCTCGTCAAGGACGAGGTGGGCGCGCACCGGAGCCACGGGGACAAGGCCGAAGAGAAATCGCCTGTCGGCTTCAAGTGCCGGGCGGGCCAGCCATCCGTCGGGCAGGGTCGTCATGTCGAGGCGGGGCGCTTCCTGGCCGGGAATCGTCGGCAGCGTGAACGTGCCATCCGAAGTGGTGGTGGCGCTGGTTTCGCCGTAGAGGAGCAGCACTCCCGGAAGGCCCCTTTCTCCGGCGTCGCGGCGTCCGTTGCCGTTTCGATCCTCGAACACGCTGCCGCCCACGTAGTCGTGAAGCAGCGGCGGGGCGGAGATGCCTTTTTGCAGGCGGAACGTGAGGCGCCACGGCGAGCGCGCCGTTCCGGCAAAGGGATCTCGCATGCCGGCCACGCTGAGTTGCGTGCGCCCCGGCAGCGACAGCGTCAGCGTGCCGCTGTAGGTGGTGTAGTCCGGGTACGCGTCAAACGTGGTGCTTCGCGTGACGGTGCCGCTGCCTTGCAGGTGCAGAAAGCGCCAGCGCAGCAGCGTCACGTTCATCAGCGAGACGCGCAGAAAGCCCTGTTTGCCGGGCAGCCCGCGCCCCACCGCGTTTTCATTCACCTCGCCGCTGACGCGGAGGGCCGACGTTCCGAGGGCTACATCCACGTTGGCGCCGTAGGTCGAGAGCGAGGCGGCGCCATCGCGCTGCGTCGCGAGCAGCGCCGACACCTGGCTGCGCCAGCTCTGGCGCGTAAAGGCGCCTAGCAGGACCGGACCGGTGACGTAGGAGACGCTGCCCACGAGGCCGTGCTCCTGGGTACGCTGCCGGCCCAGCGCCGTGCGCGCCGCGTAGTCGAAACGGTAGCCGTTGAGTAGGACGGAAAAGGGTTTCCAGGGCCGCAGCGTAATGCGGCCGCTCTGACCCTGGCTTACGCGCGAGCGCGCGCCCATCTCGCCTCCATCGTCGGTGTACCACGCCGACACGCCGGCGCCGACCATCCTGTGCAGCCGGGCGTCGCTGGAAAGCGAAACCTGGTTTTCGCCCTGCGCCAGCGTGGCCGACCCGCCGGGAACGTGGGAGGCGCGCAGCGACGCCGAAAGCCGCTCCCCTTTGCGCTGCCACAGCCCGGCTACGCCCACGCGGGTGTCTGATGCAACGGATCGAACCCCGATTTCTACGCCCACCTGGTTACGGTCGAAAGGTAGGGTAATGAGGTAACTGGCGGCGTCGAGGGGTTTTTGCCGCACCGTGCGGCCTGCCACGTGCGCAGCGATAAGTTGCATCTGCGCCCGCCCGTACGTAGCACCGACCTGCGTGCCGTAGCTGTACCGTTCGGCGTCGGCTTCGTCGCGCATGGCGAATAGGCCCGGTGTAAAGCGGCCGACGAGCGTACTGGCATGGACGCCGATGCCGGCACGCGACAGGCCCGTGAGGGGGGACAAGCTGACACTCGTCAGGCCCAGGTTCAGCGCCGACTGCGCCGTGTAGAGGTACAGGTACGGCGGCAGCGACGCGAGGTCCGCCTGCGCCTGCCCGGCCCGGGCGGTGCGCTGGAGGTAGCTGGCCTGCGCATCTACGAAATAGCCGCGCCCGAGCGCCCCCGAGGCGCCCACTTCGCCCAGCAGGGCAGCCGGGCCCAGCGCGTCATTTACCGTGAGGGCTGTGCGCACGAGGGGTCCGCCCCGCCCCGGCGCCTCGCTCATGACGCGGATGGGGGCGTACAGCGTGTCGGCGCGCCCTCTGAGCCACGCCCGAACCGACTGCCGGCCCGACGCGCCCAGTCCGGGCATGAGCAGTAGCCGGCCTTGCACCTGCTCGCCCGGCGCCAGCACTACCCGAGCGGGCAGCGCCCGGGCCTCCCATCCCGGCGGCACGTCCGCCTGCACGTCCACCGTGTCGGGGGCATTGCCCCTGTTCTCGGCGTAAAAACCTACCTCGCCCTGTCGCCCCAGCATCAGCACGCTCGTTCTGCTCTCGAACCAGAACGCGGTCTCCACGCGGCGCGGCACTTCCAGTTCGACCACTACCGAGGCGCGCTCGCCCTTCCCGGTAAACGCCACCTCGGCAACGCGGGTGCGACTTGCCTCTACGCCTGCCGAAAGCATTACCGTCAGCAGCACGTGCGCCTGGTCGGCCCTGCTGATCGTTCCCTGGCGCTTGCCCAGTACCTGGTTGCTGCCCCACACCTCGACGGCGTACGTGAGCGTGTCGCCCTTCAGGTGGCCCGGCACAGGTACGCCTACCGTGGCCAGCGTACCCGGCCGTGCCGTCAGCACGAGCGTGGTGCTGTCGCTTTGCAGCACAGCTTTTCCCGGCGCGTCCTGAGCCCGCAGCGCGGGGCAAAGGACGAAGGCGAGCACCACCAGCACTCGCTGCACCTGGCGATATGCGCGGCGTGGGCGGGTCACTGCTCAGGAGGAAAGTCTGAAACGCACGAGCGCACGGGCATCAATGGGACGTGCCCGCGTGGTTTCGTAGTCTATTCGGGTGCGCACGTACACCCGAACGAACGTTGGCCGGTCGCGCGGTTGCAGTTCTGCGACGCGCTGCGGCGTGGACTCCAGGTCGTGCCATTCGGCCAGGCGTGTGGACCACTGGAGGTCTCCGATCTGATGGCCTTCAAAAGGCACCAGACCCAGAATTTCGAGGATGCAGGTACCGGTTGGGGAGGCGGGGTTCGGGGTGCATGGCGAAACGTGCAACTCGATTTCGACGGGCTGGCTGTAGCCGGCGGCGTACTCGGCCTCGCCAAGCGGCGCCATCCGCAGCGTAGCACCCTGCCTGAGCTGCAAGCCCTGCCGCGCGGGTCCTTCTGGCTGCGCCCTCAGCACCGGCGCGCCGGCACTGCTCAGCAGCAGCGCCAGCCCGCCCAGCGCTGCCCATACGGGTGGAAGCTTATTCCACATGGTACTCCATCTGCATGGCCGTCAGGTCTGCGCCGCCAAAGTCCACTATGGCAAGGACGGCATACTGCCCTGGGCGCAGTTGTGGAAGGGTGGCCGTAGCCCGCCGCCGCGCGCCGGGCAGCACGTAAAGGTTGGGAATCGTGACCGTCGTTTCGACCTCGCCATCGGGGCGGCGAAACTCGACGCGGCCCTCGCCGCGCACGTGGCGGCTGCCTGCGTTGTCGAAGACGACCTCGACGAGCAGCGAGTCGTTGCCGGCTGCAAGCTCGCGCTGCTCCGGCGTGAGGGCACGGCCCATACGATCGGCCATCTCACCAAACCACTGTGCGTACTGAAGAATGCGAACGTCCTCCACCACACCGCTCAACTCGGCTGCAGCCGGCATCCCGTACACCTTTACCGCCGTGCGGAGAATGTAGAGGTTGCCGTCCTTGCCCGTGCGCGAGGTTTCGATCATGACGGCGCTCCAGCACTCGGCGGTGTCGGGGCCCGGCTCCATCGTCAGGCGCAGTTCGGTTTCTTCGCCCGGCTCAAGCAGAATCGATTCGGGAAACACGCTGATGCGGTCGGCGCAGCTATGCGGGTTCGAGCCGCGCTCGGCCCACACGTTTTCGCCGTACTCCGTCCGGCTCCAGTCCTCGACGAGGATGTCCGCCTGGATGCTTTCCGTGGTCGCATTGATGGCACGCACGATCTCGGTTTGTGCGGTCGGTGCGGCGGCAAACTCCACCTCCATGCGATCTACCGTCACCTGCGCCTGCACGGGCAGCGCGAAAAGCGCCAGAGCTACGATGGAGGCCAAAATCGAGAGGCGTTCGTGGGCCTTTGCTTTGCAGTAAGTATTCATTTTTCAACGGTTTGGCTGCGTTCGAAAAACTGTGTCCAGAGAAGTGAACCCTGGAGAAGCAAAAACAGGGCCTCGCCGCCGAGTCAACCCAGCAGCGAGGCCCCAGAACGCTAGCGTAGATCAGACTCGCTGGATTTACTGGGCAGCAAGCGTGAGCTGCATGCCGAGCGCGTAGGTGCCAGGAGCGTCCTTGCTAAAGCTCCAGAGCACTTTCTGGTCGAGGCTGAACTTGTGGTTGGGATTGGTCGGCGCGCCGGTGGCCATGACCTGGTCGGAGGTCGAAAGCGCAGTGTACGTGCCGTTCATCTTGACCTGCATGTCGCTGGCAGGCTTGGCCGGGTCGGTGGCCGTGCCGCTGTACGTGAACGTGTTGGTGAGCGCTTTGATGGACACCTGCCACGGCACGTTGGAGGCGATGATGACCTTGGGACGCGGGTAGCCGCCCACCTCGTCTTCGGCGCGGTAGCCCGCGACAAAGTCAGCGTAGGTCGGGTTGAGGGGGTTGCCGTACTGGTTGAGGCCGCTGAACTGAGCCGACATCAGCGTCGGCACCGTGATCGTCGTCGTGATTTTGAGGTCGCAGCCGGCGCCGACACAGTCGCCATCCTGGACGGAGTCTTGCGCAAACGCAGGGGCGGCCAGCACGAAAGCGGCCAGCGCGATGGAGAGGATCTTGTTCATTGTTCCGAGATAGTTGAGGAGGAGGCTATAACGCCCGTTTCTTGTTTCGCCTGGCGAGCCTGGAAGCGCTTTCTGCCTGTGCCAACCAAATCGTTTCCGAAGGTCAGTACTGCTGCCGATCTTACCTGACTATGCCAAACGGTTAAAATTTGCCAGCCTACGTAGGCTTTTACGATTCCAGAATATGTAGAGCCTGAAGGCCCGGGACACCCCGGCTCTAATACCCAGTGCTAGCGTGTAACAAGTGTAATGAACCCGTTTATGGGACGCTGCATAGCGCCGGCGCAGAACCCGGTCAGTCTTTGGATTACAAGATCGTCGTGTTTGGCAAACGCTACATGTGTTTGTTCGCCACTTGGCGCTGAGTAACGCCGTAGCCCCGTCTGAAAGCCACTATACCCGGTAAAGTAACCCTTTTAAAGGGCTTTGTCCTGCAAGCCGCAATTTTTTAAAGCCTGACACCGGCGCTTCAATCTCTACTTGAACCTTATAGCTCGCGTGGGCGAAAATAATCTTATGATCCACATGGCGCACAGGCGCACGAGTTAGCGTCAATTCATCACTCAACCCCTTTCCGACCTGGGGTACCCTGTTAGAAGCGCGTCGAAAAACAGTTTGCCCTTGCAAAGGCAGGGGCTTTTTCTTGACGCACCCTCTCTTCCGATGCCGTCCGACCCATGCGCCTGTTTCTGCACGACTTCACGGCCTACGCCTACCCCGTGCAACTGGCGCGGGCGCTCGCGCGGCGCGGGCATCAGGTGACGTTCGCCTACTGCCCGTCCAACCCTTTCAACCCCGGCGGCGTCAAACCCAGCGCCGACGACCCGGCGGGGCTGCGCCTGCTGCCCATCGCCCTCGACGCGCCGCTCGAAAAGTTCAGCTTCGCGCGGCGTTTCCAGCAGGAAAACGAGTTCGGCAGAAAAGTCGCCCGCGCCCTCGTGGCCGATAAACCCGACGCCGTGCTGTCCTCGAACGCCCCGCTCGACGTGCAGCGGCGGCTCGTGCGCGCTGCCCGGCAGGTGGACGCCCGCTTCGTGTTCTGGCTTCAGGACATCATCGGCATCGCCACGCACCGGATTCTGCGGCGGCGCCTGCCCGTCGTGGGCGAACTCGTCGGGCGTTACTACATGGCCCTCGAAGCGCGCCTCCTGCGCCAGAGCGACGCGGTCGTGATGATTACCGAGGACTTCCGGCCCATTCTGCGGGCGTGGGGCGTGGACGATGGGCGCATGGAGACCATCGAAAACTGGGCGCCCCTCGAAGAACTCCCCCTCGCCCCCCGCAGCAACGCGTGGAGCCGCCGGCAGGGCGCCGCCGGCACCTTCAACTTCGTGTATGCCGGCACGATGGGCATGAAGCACAACCCCGCGCTCGTGTTCGAGCTGGCCCGCCACTTCCGCAGCCGGCCGGGCGTGCAGGTGCTCGTGCTGACGCAGGGCGCGGGCGCCGACTGGCTCGCGGCGCGCATCGCCGACGAGGGGCTGACGAACCTCCGCCTGCTGCCCTTCGAGCCTTTCGAAAACATGCCCGACGTGCTGGCCGCCGCCGACGTGCTCGTGGCCGTGCTCGAACCCGACGCGGGCGTGTTTTCCGTGCCCTCGAAGGTGCTGGCGTACCTGTGCGGCGGCAAGCCCGTGCTGCTGGCCGTGCCGCCCGAAAACCTCATCGCCCGCATCGTGGGGCGCGAGGGCGCGGGCGTCGTCGTGGCGCCGGACGACGTGGCGGGCTTCGTGGCGGGCGCCGAGATGCTCTACGCCCATCCCGAAAAGGCCGCGCAGATGGGCGCCGCCGCCCGCCGCTACGCCGAGCAAACGTTCGGCATCGCGGGCATTGCCGACCGGTTCGAGCGGGTGCTGGAATAGGCCGGCCCGCCCCCGCCGGCACCCTTTGGAAAGGCCGCGCGTTTGGGATGCTCCACCCAACCCCGCCCTTTTCCATGATTCGCCTCGACTACCAGCCCGCCCTCTCGTTTCTCAAACCCGGCGCCCTCGACGAGCGCCGCGCCGCTACCACTGCCGCCCACCAGACGCTCGTGGAAGGCACGGGCGCGGGCGGAGACGCCACGGGCTGGCGCCACCTGCTGCTCGAACCCGACGACGCGCTGCTCGAAGACGTGGCCGAAACCGCTGCCCGCATCCGCGCCGATGCCGACGTGTTCGTGTGCATCGGCATCGGCGGGTCGTACCTGGGGGCGAAGGCCGCCATCGAGGCGCTCACGCCTTATTTCGGCTACGAGGGCCCCGAAATCCTGTTTGCCGGGCACCACATGAGCGGCGCCTACCTCGCCGGCCTGCTCGATCACCTGGAAGGCAAGTCGGTGTATGTCAACGTGATCTCGAAAAGCGGGACGACGCTCGAGCCCGCCCTCGCCTTCCGGGCGCTGCGCGGCTGGATGGAACAGCACTTCGACGACGCCGACCGGCGCATCATTGCCACGACCGACCCGCGCCGGGGCGCCCTCGAAACGCTGCGCCGCGAGCGCGGCTACAAGAAATACGCGATCCCCGACAGCGTCGGCGGGCGCTTTTCGGTTCTCACGCCTGTCGGGCTGCTGCCCATCGCCGTGGCCGGCATTGACATCCGCGCCCTGTTTTACGGCGCCGCCGACCTGTGCCGCCGCTACCGCACCGCCGCCGACAACCCGGCGCTCGACTATGCCGCCGTGCGCAACCTCCTCCTCGAACGCGGCAAAAGCGTCGAGCTGCTGGCGACGTTCGAGCCGCGACTCGGGGGCCTGGGCGGCTGGTGGCAGCAGCTTTTCGGTGAAAGCGAGGGCAAGGAGGGCAAGGGCCTTTTCCCCGTCAGCGTCCAGTATTCCACCGACCTGCACTCGCTCGGGCAGTACGTGCAGCAGGGGCAGCGCCTGCTCGCCGAGACGTTTTTGATGCTCGAAGACGACGGCGGCACGTTTCAGGCGCCCGCCGCTGCCTCGGATCTCGACGGACTCGACTACCTGGTGGGCAAGCCGTTTACCCTTATCAACCGGAAGGCCTACGAGGGCACGCTCCAGGCGCACGTGGCGGGTGGCGTGCCGGCGATGACGGTCTGGCTCGACCGCCTCGCGCCCGAAACGGTGGGCGAGGCCATCTACTTTTTCGAGCACGCCGTGGGCGTCAGCGGCTACCTGCTGGGCGTCAACCCCTTCGACCAGCCCGGCGTCGAGGACTACAAGCAGCGCATGTTCAGCCTGCTGGGCAAGCCCGCCTGACGCGAAAACGCCCCTTGTGGGCTGGAAAGGGCGTTTTGCCGGGTTATCCACAGCCCGGCGGGGGCCGTTACGAGAAGCGCACACATGGGCGCGGCGTCGTAACGGCCCTTTTCTGTGCGCCCGCGCGGTTCTGCCTGCCTCTTTGGGACAAAGCATGTGTTATCCACAGCGTGGGTAACGTGTGGATAAAAGCGCGGAAGGTTTGTGGACCCGCGCCCCCTTTCTGGCCCGGCGTGGATAACCCTCCCTTTGTCCACAAATGGCCCGCGGTTTTCCACCGTGTGGACCGCTGTGGACGGTTGCGGGTGTAACGGGCCTGTTTCGGCGCCACCCGTTGTGGATACGTGGATAACCCCGCGCAACCGCCCTCTGCGCGCCCCAACAGAAACCTGCCGCCCGCCTCCCGTGTGGATATCGCGTGGACAAACGGGGCCTGCGGTCCACATTCAGGGAAAGGCCGTGTGGATTTCTCGGCGGTCCACATATCCACGCCCTCTATTACCCCTTCTACCTTTTCTTTAAAAAAGATATTGATAGCAGAGAGACAGGCGGGCAGGCGTAAAGCCTCCTGGCATCGTCCGGCCCGAACCTGTACCTTTCCAGCCGCCACTCAGCACCACCATGATCAAGCGCATCCTCGTTCCCCTCGACCCCGACGCCGACACGCCTGTCGCCACCCGGTTTGCCGCCGAGATTGCCCGCCTCCACGAAGCAACCGTGACGGGCCTGGCCGTGGTGGACACCGAGGGCATTGCCGAGGGAGCCCGGGGCGGTGGCATCGGCAGCCTCTACTTTGCCGAAAAGCTGCGCAACCGGCTGACGGAGGAAACGCGGGGTAAGGCCCACGAACTCATCCAGGCTTTCGACGCCGCGATGTCGGGTTCAGGCGTCGCCTACCGCAACGCCGTCGAGGAAGGCGTGCCGTTCCGCCGCATCAACGAGGACGCCAAAAGCCACGACCTGATCGTGGTCGGGCGCGAGCCGCACTTTTTCTACGGCCACCCCGAGGACAGAACGCAGACGCTCGTGCACATCGTGAAAGAGTCCGTGTGCCCCGTGCTGACCGTGCGCGAGGCGTACGCGCCCGTCCAGCGCGTGCTGATGGCGTACGACGGCTCGGCGGCGGCGGCGCGCACCATGCAGGCGTTTGCCCTGCTCAAGCCGTTTGGCCCCGGCATCGGCGTGCACCTGTTCGTGGTGTACGACGGCAAGGACGAGCAGGCCGAGGCGCAGCTCCGCTTGCAGCACGCGCAGGGCTTTCTGGAAGCGCATGGCTTTACCGTCTCGGCCACGACGGCCAGCGGCAAGCCTGCCGCCCTCATCCTCCAGCACGCCCAGCAGTCGGGCGCGCAGGCCATCGTGATGGGCGCGCACGCCGTGGCGAAATGGCGCCAGATGGCCTTCGGCTCCACCACGGCGACCCTGCTCGACGAGGCCGGTCTGCCCCTTTTCCTGTTCCACTGAGGCCGACGGCGCCCGTCAGGGGCTGGGCACCGTCCAGCCCTGCCGGGTTGCAGCGGCACGGTACTGGGCGTCCAGCCAGCCGGTGATGGCGTCGTGGGGCAGCAGGCCCGTGTCGGCGGCGCGGAAGTTCAGCCCGTCGAGCACTTCGTGGTAGGGGCCGAAGCCGAAAAGCCGGAAAGGCACCACGAGCACGGTGCGGCCACCCTCGGCCTCGGCCTCGACGAAAGCGCGGATGCGGCGCTCGGCGTCGGCGCGGCGGTCGGGCCAGTCCTCGCGCAGCGTCTCGACGCGGACGCTGTGGAAGCCGGCGCTGCGCAGGGGGCCGCTGAGCCGCTCCATCGCCACGATCCAGCGGGCGTTCTCGACCTCGTCGCCCGTGCCGTGCGCCAGCACCAGCACGGCTTCGCGGGCAGGCGCCTTGCTCAGGTGCCGCGCCCGCGCGGCGAGAATATCGGCCACTTCCTCGGCCTGCATCAGCCCGTCGGGCGAAAGCGCAATTTCCAGGTTTCGCGCGGGTGGCGCCGGCGCCCGGTGGGAGCTTCCATGATGGTTTCCGTGGCCGCTGTGCAGGACGAACTCGGCGGGCGGATCGGGGCGCAGCCCCAGGAAATACTCGGTCTGGTGCAGAAACGAGCCCCCATCCATGAACAGGCGCACGACGGCGACCTGCCCCGCGCCCCGGGCTTCAAGCGTGTCGAGCGCCTGCCCGAGCGTAGCGGGATCCGCCATGCCAAACGCGAGGGCGACGGGGTATCGCTGCCGCAAGGGGGCCACCGCCGCTTCCACCGCGGCATTCCACGCGGCATCTCCGCCGTGCGCCATCACGAGCAAACCAGGGGGCTGCCCTTTTCTGTTTTCCACAGCCGCCCGTCCGGCGCCCGTGGCAGGCAACGCTGTTTCAGCCCCGAGCCCCTGGGCAGAGGCGCAGGGGGCAGCAATCAGCAAAATGACCAGCAAGAGCGGGCAGCAGCGAATCATTTGAGCACGTGTTATTTAGGATCAGTCTAAACTAACACCTGGCCTTTCTCTGCTGCAAGGCGGCAGGTTGAAAAGGATGCCTCGGCCTGCTGCGCGAGCCGGACGCCCCTATCGCCGCCAGTCCACGGTTTCGACGGTCTGGCCGCGGGTGCGGAGCCAGAGGGCGCCACCGTCGCGGGTGAGGTGGAGGCGCGCGCCCGCCCTCTGCCAGCGGACGAGGATGCTGTCCGAGGGCAGGCGGTACACGTTGTGCGCGGCCACGCTGACGACGGCGAGGCGGGGCCGGACGCGCGCCACGAACGGCGCCGTGCTGCTCGTGATGGAGCCGTGGTGCCCCACCTTCACGACGGTGCTGGCGAGAAGCGTGTCGTAGCGCGCCACCATCCGGGTTTCCGAGGGCGCCTCGGCGTCGCCCGCGAACAGGATGGACACGTCGCCAAAAGCCACGCGCAGCACGACCGAGGCGTCGTTGGTGCTTTCGGGGTCGGGGTCGTTCGTGGCGGGCGCGAGCACGTCGAGGGCCACGGCGGGGTCGAGTTCGAGGTGGTCGCCGGCGTGGAGCGGCTGGCTGGGAACGTGCAGCGTGTCGAGCCAGAACTGGACTTCGTGGTGGAGGGCCGACGGATAAGCGGCGCCGTTGTGCCACACCTGCCCCACCGAGATGCCCTGCAAAAGCGCCGGCACGCCGCCCATGTGGTCGGCGTGGGGATGGGTGACGAGCAGCCCGTCGAGCTTTTCGATGCCCATATAGCGCAGGTGGGGCAAAAGGGTGCGGGCGCCCGCGTCGTAGGCGTCGTCGCGCACGCCCGCATCTATGAGGAGGTGCTTGCCGCCGGGAAGCGAGACGAGCGCGGCATCGCCCTGTCCCACGTCGAAGAAAACCACGTCGAGGTGGGGGCCGCGCGGCTGGAGGGCCTCTATCCACACGCCCGCTGAGAGGCACGCGAGGGCGGTAAGGGCCAGCCGGGCGCGCAGGCCGGTGTAGGGCCACGCCATCCACACACCCACGCCGAGGGCGAGGGCGGCCAGCAGCCACCCATTGGTGACGTAGCCGTCGTAGGCCAGGCTGCCCAGGTACGTCTCGCCCGCCTCTGCCAGCCAGACGAGCCAGCGCACCAGCCAGTCCGCGCCGGCGCCCAGCAGGGCGGCAAGCGCGGGCCAGAAGCTAAAAGCACACAACAGCAGGGCGTCGGCAAAGGCGGCCATCGTCAGCCCGATGGCGGCGAAGTTGAGCACGAGGCCGGCAAGGGGCAGCCGCCCGAAGTGGTACAGCAGGATGGGCGCCGTGGCGAGGGTGGCGGCGGCGCTTGCCACGAACGACAGCACCAGCCAGCGCCGCACGGGCTGCGTGCGCGGCGGCACCCAGCGCTGCACGGGGGCAGGCAGCAGCACCAGCCCGGCCACGGCGGCAAACGAAAGCTGGAAACCCGGCTCGAACAGGACGGTGGGGCGCGCCACGAGCAGCACCCCTGCCGCCAGCCCCAGGCTGTTGAGCGCCGACGACGGCCGCTCCGTCACGATGCCGCCAATCAGCACGGCCGCCATCACCACGGCGCGCACCACGGACGGGCTGGCGCCGGTAAGGAGGGCATAGCCCGCGAGCACGGCCAGCGTCGCGGCGGCGCGGGTAAACTGCATGGCGCGGTAGCCCAGCCCCATCCGCAGCAAAAAGGGTTGCAGCAGCCCGAACAGCACCATCCCCACGAGCAGCACGTGCAGGCCCGACACGGCCAGGAGGTGCATCAGGCCGGTCTGCACGAACGCCTGCCGCGTGTCGGCGTCGAGGGCCGAGCGGTCGCCCAGCAGAAGGGCCGTCAGCACCTGCCGCGCCTCGTCCGAGGGCACGTAGCGGTCGAGGGCGGCGGCGACCGCGCGGCGCGCCCGCCCCAGCGCCGAGGGCGTGGCCCGGCGCCGCACCTGCACGTCTGCCGAGTCGCGCGGGGCCAGCGTGGCAAAGACGCCCTGCTTTTCGAGGAAATCGCCGTAGTCGAAGTCGGCGGGGTTGCGTTTCGCCGGCGGCAGCCGCAGCCTGCCCGTGATCCGCAGCCCGTCGCCCGTCCGGACGGTGGGGTACGCGATGGAGTCGCGCCACGCGGGCTGGCCAAAGGCGACCTGCACGCGCCCCGTCGCGGCCAGTGCGGTGTCTGGCAGGACGAGCTTTTCGGCTTCCAGGCGAAAGCGCTGGCGGCCCGCCCGCATCGCTACCGGCCCCGCGACGCGTCCTTCCAGCGTCACGACCGGCGCCTCGTCGGGCGCGGCCACGAGGCGAGCGACGTGGTGGGGCGGCAGCGCGTAGTGCGCGGCCAGGCGGTAGCCGCCCAGGGCGACGAGTGCGACGGCGAGGGCGGCGGTCTGCCAGAAGGGGGTGGCAAAAGGGAAAAAGCGCCGCCCCGCCACCGTCCACAGCGTAGCCACGGCGAGGGCTGCGAGCAGCACGGCGCGCCAGGCACCTGCCGTGCCCACGTACCCCGCCGCCACGACGCCCGCGCCCAGGCACAGCGCGGCGGCGAGAAAGGGGACGGTGCGGAGGTCGGGATAGCGGCGCAAGGGTGGGTTGGGCGGCGTGTTGCAGGGTACAGCAGCGGCGCGCGCCGCGCAACCCGCGAAAGAGGCGTGAAGCGTGGCCCTGCCAGAACTCCCCCGCCCTCCCCGCCATACAACCCGGCTATCATCCCATCCGCTGCCCCGCCTGCAGCCCAACCGGACTCCCCATGAGCAGCACCAGACGCGAGGTACGCGAGCGGGTCATGCAAGCGTTATACGCCTTCGAGCAGGGCGGCGGTAGCGCCGAAGACGTGCTCAAAAACGTCCTCGGCCCCCAGGTCGAAGACCCCAAGGCCCTCAAATTTGCCCAGACGCTTTTTCTGCGCACCCTCGACCGCGCCGAGCAGGTGGACGAACTCGTGGCCCAGCACGCCGCCAACTGGGAAATCGGGCGCATCGCCCTCGTGGACCGCGTGCTGATGCGCATGGCCGTCGTCGAGATCATGACGTTCGAGGACATCCCGCCCAAAGTCTCCATCAACGAGGCCATAGACATCGCCAAGCGCTACTCGACGCCCAAAAGCGGCACCTTTATCAACGGCATCCTCGACAGCATTTTGCTCCAGCTGCTGCGCGAGGGCCGGGTGCGCAAAACGGGACGCGGCCTCGTGGGGATGCCCCGCCTCAAGCCCGACGCCTGATGGGTACCATCGCCATCGGGGACGTGCACGGCTGCGCCGAGACGCTCGCGGCCCTGCTCCGCCGCCTCGACCCGCAGCCCGACGACCACCTCGTGTTCGTGGGCGACTACATTGACCGGGGGCCGGATGCCCGGCGCGTGGTGGACGTGCTGCTCGAACTGCGCGAGCACCACACGTGCACCTTTCTGCGCGGCAACCACGAAGCCCTCCTCCTGGCCTACCTCGACGGCGAGCGTGTGAACGGCTACGATGCCAGCGAGGTGTGGAGCGCGAACGGCGGCCTGCAAACGCTGGGCTCGTACCTCGATGGGGGCGCCGTCCGCATTCCCCAGTCGCACATTGACTTTTACCGCAGCACCCGACTTTACGCCGACCACGACGACTTTTTCTTCGTCCACGCCGGCCTTCGGCCCCGCCTGACCGTTGCCGAAAACGTGGCGGCAGCCGACGAGGAGGTGTTCTTGTGGGAGCGCAGCCACCTCAAGGCGTCGCGGCTGGCGTGGGAAAAGCCCGTCGTGTGCGGCCACACGCCCCACGTCGAGCCCATCAACCGCGACAAGCTCATCATGATTGACACGGGCTGCGTGTACCACCTGCACCCGGGCATGGGCCGCCTGTGCGCCGTGCGCCTGCCCGAGCGCGTGTTCGAGTTCGAGCCGTACCGCGAGTGAAACTCCTGCTGCTGGCCGCCTTTTTCGCCCTTGCCGCGTTTCCGCTCGTCGCGCAGCCCGTCGGCTTCGTCGGCGTGGAGGGTGCGTACGTGAGCGGGACGGTGCGCGAGCCTTTTTACCGCCCGTTCGGCGGGTGGGATGAAGCGTGGCAGCGCCCGGCTATCGGCCTCGCTGTTGGCGTCGAGGGGCGTGTGCTGCCCGTCGCCCTGCGGCTCGGCGCGCGCTACCAGCCCGTCTCGACGGTGCAGCGCGTGGCCGTCGTGCGGGAGGACGCGCCCCCAGCGGAAGCATCCAACCGGCTGGCCTCGACGGGGGTGGAGGCGGCGGTATTGTACCGGCTACCGCTGCGCGTGGTGCACGTGTACGCGGGCGCGGCGGCGGGGCTGGAACAGGTGTACACGCGCCACCGCCTGCAAAACACAGGCTTTTACAGCGGACGCCCCGAGGGCTTGCAGGCCGGCGCATCCGAAGAAACGCGCTTCCGGTACGGCGCGCGGGCCGAAGTGGTGAAACCCCTCGGCGGGCGCGTGCTGGTGGCCTTCGGGGCAACGTATTACCTGTCGCCGGGCGTCGTCGAGGTGGAGCGGGCCCTCACGCGCGAAGGCGTGGTGCGGGCGCGGTTCACGTTTGCGCCCCTCGTGCCCGACGTGGGCGTGCGCTACCGCATCTGAAAAGCGCGGGCGTCAGCAGGCCAGCGCCTTTTCGACGCACCGCCGCAGGTCGGCCCGCAGCGGCGGCAGGTCGTGGGGCGCGAAAAAGCGGACTTCGAGGGATTCGTCGTCCCCCACTTCCAGCGTGCCGCCCGCGACGCGGCACCGGTAGGCGACGGTCAGGTACTGCGCCCGGTCGCCGTTGGGGTACTCGACGAGCGGCGACGTGCTGGCGTCCACGAGTTTTTCGACGTGGACGCGCAGGCCGGTTTCTTCCAGCACCTCGCGGGCGATGGCCGTCTCGGGCTGCTCGTGCGGCTCCAGGATGCCGCTCACAGGCGACCACGCGCCCGTGTCGGCGCGGCGGTTGAGCAGCACGCGCCCCTTTTCGTCCACCACGACGGCGACGAGGCCGGGCAGCAGCAGGAGTTCGTGGCCGACTTTCTCGCGGAGGGCTTCGACGTACGGTGGCGTGGGCATCGGGCGTCAGGGCTGGGCGCGGCGGGCGTCGCGCCATTCGATCCATTGCAGCAGGGCGGGCAGAAAAACCAGCGCCGCCGTCAGCGTCGTGCCGATGCCCAGCACGGCCAGCTCGCCAATCGAACGCAGCCCCGGGTGGAAACTCAGCAGCAATCCGCCAAAGCCAATCATCGTCGTCAGGCTCGACATGAACACGTGCTCGCCCGTCGAGCGGAGGATGTAGCGCAGCGAGCCGGGCCCTTCCTCGCGGTAGCGGTGCACGATGTGCACGCCCGCGTCCATGCCGATGCCCAGCACGGCAGGCAGCACGACGAGGTTGTAGAAGTTGAGCCGCAGGTCAAAAATCTCCATCCCCAGCACCATCCACAGCACGCCCACGAAAAGCGGCAAAAGCCCCAGCAGCGTCCATTTCAAGGTGCGGAAGGTGAGCCACATCAGCACCAGCACTACGACGAGCGTGGCGCCGATGGCGTAGGGCGCCTCGCGCATCATCAGGCGCAGCATGTCGGCGGCCACGAGACTCGTCGAGCCGGCGTGGTACGTCTGCCCCTCTGCCGTCGTGATGGCGCCCACCTGCTCGGCAAAACGGATGGAGCGGCGCCCGTCCGAGAGGCTGCTGTCGGGGTCGGGATAGACGATGACGAAGTTGCCCAGCTCGCCGCTTTTGGTGGTGTACTGCTTGCGGATGGACTCGGGCACCTCGTCGAGGCGGAGCGCCTCCGTCGTCGAGGCCGCCCGCCGCAGCTTTTCCAGGTCGGCATTCGGCTCGGCGCTCAAGAACTCGTCGGCCAGCAGCGTCCGGATGTGGGCGATGCGGGCAAGCCGCGCCTGCTGATCGGCAGGTGTGAGGGGAAAGCGCTGCTGGAGGCTTTCCACGTCGGCGATAAGGGAGGTCGAGTCCCCGGCCTGCCGCGCCTCGTAGGCCGCCACGATGGCGGGAATCTCCTCGGGCGTGTCGGTGACGATGTAGGCGGGGTTGCGGCGGCTCTCGCTATATACCTGCCGCACGGCCTCGTTGCGGTCGTTGTACGCCTCGTAGGTAGGTTCGAGGCGCGAAAAGTCGTACTCGAAGCGCACGCGCGGCAGAAACACGAGCGCCGCCACGACGGCCACGAACGAGACGACCACGATGGGCCGAAACGCCGGGTACGCCCGCCCGATGAGTTTGCCGTGCGGCTCGAACGCCTCGTCGTTTTCCAGGTCGAGCAGGCGCCACCGCTCGAAAAGCGACAGGAACGCCGGCAGCACCACGATCATCGCCACGAGGGCCAGCAGCACGCCCGTGCCGGCAATGGCGCCAAACTCGCTGAAGCCCTTGAAATCGGCGAAGACGATGGAATACAGCGCCCCCGCCGTGGACAGCGCGCCAATGGTGATGGCCTGCGCCGTGGACGCAAACGTCCGGTCAATGGCGTCCACCACGCCGTGCCCGCGCGTGCGCTCCTCGGTGTAGCGGGCGTAAAAGTGGATGCCGTAATCAATGCCGAGCCCGAACAGCACCAGCCCCAGCGTGGCCGTCATCAGGTTGAGCGCGCCATAGGCGAGGTACGCGACGCCGCCCGTCCACGCCAGGCTCATCAGCAGGGGGAGCCCGATGAGCAGCGCCAGAAACGGCGCGCGGGCCAGCGTGGTGAAGAGGATGCGGGCGTTGAAGCCGCCGCGCGCGCGGGCGTGGTAGGCTTTGTACAAAAAGTAGAGCACGACCGACAGCAGCACGCACAGCGCGCCCACGCCAAACGAACCCGCCACGTCGTTCTGGATGCTCTGCACCTCGACGAGTTGCCGGTAGAGGCGCCCCGCCGTCGTCACCTGCATGTCGGGCTGGAAACTTGCCGGGTTGGTGCGGGCGATAAGGGCGTCGAGGCTGTCGAAGGCGGCGCGCACGTTGCGCGTGTTGGTCTGCGAGCCCGACGGGTAGAAGCGCAGCACGAGAATGGTGCTGTCGGCGGAGATGGGGTACTCCTGCCCCACGATGCGGTTGTAGGCGTCCTGGAGCGCGGCGCCCTCGTCGGGCGGCGCGGCGGCGGAGTCCTCGTCGGCAAAGTCGTCCTCCAGGTCGAAGTAGAACGGGTTGGCCTCGAGGCGGGCCTCCTCGCGCAGCCCTTCGAGGTAGGCTTCGAGTTCGTCCAGCTCGCGGTCGGTGGCGAAGTAGAGGGCGTTGTTTTCGAGAAAGGCCGTTTCGCGGCGGTAATCTACGCGGCGGAAAAACGGCTCGGCGCCGGGCGCGGGCCTGAGGGCGAGCGCCTGGGGGATAAAAGCCTCGGCAAACGCCCTGTTGGCCGCAAACGACGGGCTTTCGATGGCGACGGCCGCGTCGCTTTCGCCGCCGACGGTCGCGCGCAGCTTTTCTATCGCCTGCACGCTCGCGTAATCGTGCGGCAGCAGATTCGCGAAATCCGGGTCTATCGAGAGGTGGCGGGCTTCGAGGGCGCCCAGCAGCGTCAGCAGCAAGGCGATGCCGACAACAGGCAGGGGGTGCCGCGCCACCCATCGGATAAAGGGCCGCAGCTTGTCGAAAAAGGCGTGCATGAAAGGTCGGGGCAGGGTGAGCGTGCCGGGCGGAGCGCCCGCAGCGCGGGGGCAAACTTACCGTTTTGGCGGCAGCAGCACCAGGTCGTCCACGTCCACCTCGGCCTCGCTGCGGGTGTCGTCGGAATCCGACCAGAGCGTGATGGACTTGGGATCGGGCGCCTGCCCGCCAAAGACGGCGCGGTAGTCGAGCGCCACGTCCCGCTCGATGGTTTCCCAGCGCCCCGTGGCCGTGCTCGAAACGACGACGACGCGCAGCGCGCCCTGCTTGAGGATCGTGCCCACGGGCAGGCTGCTGCTGTAGGTGTACTTGATGGAGCGGGGCCGCCCGATGCGGTCCGTCCCAAACGTCACGTACACGGCGCCGGCCACGTCGTTGCGGCGGTTTTCGCTGGCGCCCTGCGGCAGCTTGTTGGCCCGCCAGCGCCAGCGCAGGCGCCCGTACTCGTCCAGCCGCCAGACGAAGCCCGACCCGTCGGTGAGAAACGTGATGCGCTGCGCCTCGCCGCGCGTGTAGAGCCGCAGAAACCTGTTGCGCCCCTCGCGGACGACGAGAAACTGCTCGCGCTCGTTGAAATGGCGGTCGAGCGACTGGCTTTCGCCCCGGCTCGTGTAGAACACCCACTTGGAAGGCGCCGCGCCGGGCGCGTCGGCCTCGAAGTTGTCGATGGTGAGGGTTTGCGCGTGGAGAGCCGGAAGGGCCACGAAGGCCGTCAGGAAAAGGAAAATGCGGTAGGTCATGCAGTGATTGAGATACGGGCAGCAGGCATCCAAACGGTGTGCCGCCTGCCAGGATGCCTCGCGCGGGCAGGCTTTACGTGTGCGTTTCCTGAAGACCGCGGGCCGCTGCACTCGTCAGTGGACGGCGGCTGCGCCATTTCGAGGGCAGTGGGGCGCGGGGCGCGGCGGCGGGAAATCACGCTGAACAGGCGGGCCGAGGGTGCGGGCGGGCTACTTTTGGGCTTCACCCTGCCCTGCCCGTGCCCGAAACCTCGCTGCGCCGCAAAGCCGGCATCGTCGTGTTCTCGCGCCTCGTCACGACGCTTATTGACATGGCGACGGGCATCGCGCTGCTGCGGCTGCTTTCCAAGTCGGACTTTGCCGTCATGGCCTTTGTGCTGCTCGTGTACCAGACGGCGCAGTACCTGGCCACGCTGGGCTTTCCGGACAGCATCTTCTACTTTTTCGAGCGCATCGCGCCCGGCGCCCGCCGCCAGTTCGCGTGGCAGACGTGCGGCATCGTGGCGGCGCTCGCGCTCGTGGCGGCCCTGTTCATCGCCGGGCTGACGCCGTTCGTGCCGCGCATCTTGCAGGCGTGGACGCCCGCGCAGGTGGCGGCGGCGCAGCACTTCCTGCCGCTCGTGGCACTCGTGGCGCTGCTCGAAATCCCGACGTGGCCCGTGCACAACACCATGCTCGCCCTCGACCGCGCCCGCGACGCGGCGTGGTACCAGGTGGTGACGAGTGCGATGACGTTTTCGGCGCTCGTGGGGCCGCTGCTGCTGGGCTACGGCGTCGCGTGGATCGTGTGGGGGCTGCTGGCTTACGCGGCGGCGCGGCTGCTCATCTCGGCGGCGTGGCTGCTGCTGCACCTGCCGCCTGCCACGGCGCCCCTTCCGGCGGGCGTGCTGGGCCAGCAGGTGCGCTTTGCCATCCCGCTCGGCCTCAACGGGCTGGCGAGCCGCTTCAACCGGCAGCAGGACCGCTACATCGTTTCGTCCCTCCTGCCGGCGGCGCGGCTGGCCGAGTATTCCGCCGGCGCCATCGAGCTGCCGCTTGTGACGGTCGTTCCCAACGCGCTCGGGTCGGTTCTCATCTCGCGCTTTGTGCGCTTCCACCTGGACAGCCGCAAGGACGAACTCATCGCCCTGTGGTACCGGAGCATCGAAAAGACGACGCTGCTCATCGTGCCCGTGGGCGTGTTTTTCATCGCCACGGCGCGCGACTTCGTGCCCTTCGTGGCGGGCGCGCAGTACGGGGCCGCCGTGCTGCCGTTTCAGCTTTTCACCCTCGTCGTGCTCCACCGCGTGACAAGCTACGGGACGATGCTCCAGGCTTTTGGCGACACGCGGGGCATCCTGCGCATCACGCTCGCGCTGCTGACGGTGAACGTGCTGCTGAGCATCCCGCTCACGCTCTGGCTGGGCATCGTCGGGGCGGCGCTGGGGACGGTGCTGGCGAACGCGTTTTCGTGGCAGATGGCGCTGCGCCGCATCGGGCGGCACATGGGGCTGCCGGCGCGGCGGGTGCTGCCGTTTCCGTTTTACCTGCGCGTGCTGGGCGTGGCGGCGGCGTGCGGCGTGGCCGTGTACGCGCTGCGCAGCGGGCTGCCCGGCCTCTCGTATGGCGCCGGGCTGGGCGTGTCGGCAGCCGTTTTTGGCGTCCTGTTCGCCCTCGGCGGCACCTTTGCGGGCGTCGTCGGCGCCGAGGAGTGGGGCCGCGTCCGCCGGCTGCTGCGGCTGGGATAGCGGGCTTCGTCAGCGCCGCCCTTCGGCCACCAGCCTGTCGTAGATGCCTTCCACCTGCGCCACCATGCGGTGGATGTCGTGCTTTTCGCGCGCGGCCTGGCGCCCGGCCCGGCTGACGCGCGCGACGAGGGCGGGCGTGGTGAGGTAGCGCGCGATGGCGCCGGCGAGTTCGGAGGCCGACCGCTCGGCGGCCAGCAGCCCCGTTTCCTCGTGGACGATGAGTTCGGGCAGCCCGGCGTGCGGCGTCCCCACGACGGGGATGCCCGCGGCCATGCCCTCGACAATCGTCTGGGGGATGCCTTCCTTGTCGCCGTCGGGCGGGCTCACGCTGGGCACGAGCAGCACGTCGTGGCTGTAAAGCGCCGCCACGATGGCCGCGTTGTCCGTCATGCCGTGCAGCGTGACGGCGCTGCCCAGCCCCGCCGCCGCGATCTGCGCTTCGAGCGCGGCCCGCAGCGGCCCGTCGCCGTACACGTCGAGCGTTACCGCGTGCCCGGCGGCGCGCAGCCGCCCCACGGCCTCGACGGCGTACGCGATGCCTTTTTTCTCGACGAGTCGCCCGATCAGCATCAGCCGCGGGCCGGCCTGGAGGCGCGGACGGAACGCGATGGATTCCACGTCGAGCCCCAGCTTGACGGTTTCGACGCGGTCGGGGGGAAAGCCCATCGCCAGGATGTCGCGCCGCTGGTCGTCGCTGCCGACGATGAAATAGTCGCCCCGGGCGGCGAGGCGTCCGTAGCGCGCCGCCCAGCCCCATTCGCGCGGCAGCCGCACCACGTCGTAGCCGTAGAAGTTGACGAGCAGGGGCGTGCGCGTGGCGCGGGCCAGGGGCAGCAGCCGGTAGCTGTCGAGCCCGAAGTGGCCGTGCAGTACGGCCGGGCGGTAGTCGCGCACGACGCCGTAGAGAAACGGCGGCGCCGTGTTGATCTGGAGCGCGGCGCGGTTCACGACGCGCTTCAGCGCGCCCGCAGGCGCGTGGACGGCCACCTCGTCGGTAAAGGCGCGGGGCCGCACCGTCGTCACGACGGGCTCGTAACGGTCGTGGTGGCGCACCAGCCGGTCAATAAACGTCTCGGACGGGTTGAGGTAGGTGGATTTGAAATGCAGGACGCGGCGCATGGCAGGGCGGGATGGGGCGCTGCGTACGCGCGGCGGCGCCATTAAATCCTTAACGTGAATTGCGTAGAACCGCCCTCAACTCATCCGGTACAGCGCCCGAATGCCGCCATTCCCCCACCCGATGACTGCGATCAACCGCCGCGCCCTCGTCCTCGTGGGCGCCGTCTTCATCCTCTACGGCGCGCTCGTCGCCGCCAATGAAGGCGAGTTCTGGCCGTTCAGCATCTACCCCATGTTTTCGCAGGCGGGGCGCCCGTGGCACCGGGCCGTGGTGCGCGAGGTGCCGCCCGGCGCCGAGGTGCGGTGGGACACGCTGGGCTGGGCCACGCTGCCCGGAACGCCGTACGGCACGCAGCGCGAGGGCCGCATAGACGCCATTGACGTGGCCAACTTCGTGGGCAAGACGAAAACGTGGACGCCGCAGCGCGCCCGCGCCCTGGGCGCCCTGCTGCTGCCGCCCGGCGATACGCGCCACCTCGTCGTGATGCGCGCCTCGGGCCGCATCGTCGAGGGCGACTCCATCGCGGTCGCGTTCGTGCCTTACGTCTATCTCACCGCCGACCGCGCGCGCATCAACCCCGTTCTGCTGCCATGAACGCCCTTTCCCGTTTCGCCGACAACGTGTTCGAGTTCGACCGGGCCGATTCGCCGGGGGGCGTGCTCTTTTTCAAGCTGTTCGAGCTTTTCCTCGCCGCCTTTGCCCTCAAAATCGCGTGGCGATGGGCTTTCGAGATTGGCGCGCTGCGCGAGGTGGTGCTACCGCTCGGCATTGCGCGCTACGTGGACGTGCAGGGTTTTTACGGCACGCCCTTCCCGTTCTGGCTGGCAGGGGCGCTGACCGTGCTGGTGGTGCTGGGCTTTTTCAGACTGTTCCGGTACAGCTACCTCGGGGCCGTCGCGCTTTTGCACCTGCTCTACGCCGTCCGCTACACGCAGGGCGAGATTCCGCACTCGGCAAACCTGTTCGTGATGTCGCTGCTGGGGCTGGGGCTGGCGACGGCCTTTTTCGACGACGCCCACGAGCGGCGGCGCTTTACCCTCGGCTTCACCTACTTTTTCATCGGGCTGGCCTACACGCTTGCTGCCGCCTCGAAACTCATCGCCACGGGCCTTTCGTGGCCGGACGGCATCCACCTGTGGATGTGGATCGAGGAAAAATCCGTTGACCAGATGCTGCGCTACGGCGCCGTACACCTGACGTGGGTGCAGACGCTCGCCCTCGGCAGCCGCCCCATCGCCACCCTCCTGCTTGCCTTCGGGCTGGTGACCGAGGCGTTTGCGTGGCTCGTCTGGTTTCGGCGCCTGCGCCTGCCCATCCTGCTGGCCATTATCGGGATGCACTTCGGCATCTACCTGTCCATGCAGATCGTCTTCGAGCTGTCCTTCTACCAGCTTGGCCTGCTGCTGCTGCCGCTGCCAGCCCTGTTCGATGCCCTCGCGCAGCGCCACCGCGCCGCCGTGTGGAAGGCCGCCCGCCTGTGCGCGCCCTACTGCTGAGAGGCCGGGTCTGACTGGAAAAAGCCGAAGCGCCGCGACTGTTCGAGGTACAGCCTGAACGCCTCTTGCGCCTCTGCCGAAAGCCGGAAGCGCGGGTGCCCCCGGAGGTCGCGGCGCACGTGCTGGTGCCACAGGTACGCCACGAAGTCGCGTGGCGTGTTGCGCATCCGGCGGACGAAGTGCTGCTGCTCCCACAGGTTGCCGCCGTGGAAGTAGCGCACGTACAGGTGCTCGGTGCCCCGGGGCAGAATGGCGTACCGGCGAGTGCGCCACTGCCCGAGGTACGTCGTGTCGCTCGTGCGCCGCAGGTTGGGATACCGGATCGCGCCGTCGCGGCGGTGCACGATGGTGGGCGGCACGCCTTCGGGCAGCAGCCCCACGAAGGGGTGGAGGAAAAACCCCGGCTCGTCCACGTGCATCAGGGTGCCGGGCAGCGTGCAGGCGTCGAACCCGTTTTCGAGGACGGCAATCTGCCGCGCCAGCCTTTCGGGGTGCGACCAGTCGTCGTCGTCCCACTGCGCCGCCACGTAATCGCCCCGCGCCATGTCGAGCGACAGGTTGCGCAGGGCGCCGATAAACGTCCCCTCCTCGCGCGCGACGTGCCGGTAAACGACGTCCCCATCGGGCAGATGGGACAGCAGGTTTTGCATGGGCACGGCCCCGTTGTCGAGCACGACGAGTTCCTTGTTGGGATACGTCTGCGCGGCAAAGCACGCGATGGCTCGCTGCGCGTACGCGGGCCGGTCGGCGGTCACCATGAGGCAGCTGATGCGCGGTAGGGGCATCGGTACAGAAGTCAGGAGGGGTTGAACGTGCCGTAGATTAGCGAAATTCAGCCCTTTCCCCTATGCACACCTACAGTTCGCTCCAGGTTGGAGACGCTTTTACCGTTACCCGCACCATCTCGGAAGAGGACGTGCGCCTTTTCGCCCAGGTCTCGGGCGACGACAACCCCATCCACCTCGACGCCGACTACGCGGCGCAGCACGCGCCCGGCGGCAAGCCCATCGTGCATGGCGTGCTGCTGCTGGGCATCGTCTCGAAAGTGCTCGGGCGCGACTTTCCGGGCGCGGGCAGCGTGGCTGTCTCCATCTCGGCCAAGTTTCTGCGCCCCGTACCCGTGGGGGGCGAGATCAGGGTAGAAGTGCAGGTAGCCGAGAAAATCGAGCGCTTTGGCCACGTGCGCATGAAAATCTACGGCTACTACAACGGCAAGATGTCCGTCGGCGGCGAGGCCATCCTGATCCCGCCGGCTACTGCTTGATGGTCTTGATGCGGGTGCCCGCGGGGATGGTCTGGCCCGCGTCCACCTGGTTGGCGATGGCGAGGTCTTGCACCGTGATGTCGAAAGGTAGCTGGTTGCCCACCACGTTCTGAAAACTCGTTGCCCGGGGCACCTGCACCACGTCTATGCGGGCAGGCTGAACGTTCAGCGCCGACGGGTCGGTAAGGGGGCGGAAGCTGCGCGCGATGGCCTGAAAAGCGCTCTGGTACGTCTGGTACGTCTGCGCCGCCGTGATGCCGGTAATCTGGTACACCCGCCCGCCGTATTCGACGAAATAGGCCAGTACGGCCAGGTTGCCCTGCTCGGTCTGCGCTTCGGCCAGCACGTACCGCGCCGCGAGCCCGTTGAACCGGTCGGTTCCGCTGTCGGCTACGGTCAACCCTTGCTGACCGCCAAAGGCAGAGGCGGCCTGCTGCGCACCGGTTTGCTGGGAGAGTTCGAGCGTCGCGTACGCCCGGCCATTCGCTTCCACGACCAGCACCCGCGATGCTTCGTTGGCGACCTGGTAGCCCCCGGGCACGTTGAACTGAAACCGCAATTCGGGGTGCATGAACACGCCATTGCGCACGTAGCCGTTGCGCGGGTTGTCGCCATACACGACGCCTTCGAGGTGGTTCAGCATCTCCTCGCGTCCTACAATAGTTGGGTTCGCCTTTGCTTCCCAACTGGCGGCCAGTTTCCGAATGGTGTTGCTCCGCTCGCCGGGGTCAGGGTGGGTGGATTGCCAGGCCGGCAGCGCCTGTCCGCTTTCCGCCTGGATGCGCGAAAGGGTCTGGAAAAACGCGGCGCCCTCTTCTGCCTTGTAGCCCGCAAGAGCCGCGTACTCGGTGCCCCATCGGTCGGCTTCCCGCTCGTCGTCGCGGCTGTATTTGAGCAGCATCAGTTGCAGCGCCTGCCCGCCCAGCCCGAGGATGTTCTCGGCAGCGTTGCCCCCCAGCACGGTCTGCCCCAGCAAAGCGCCTCCCAACAGGAGATACTGGCTGCGCTGCGCCTCGAAAGCCTGTCGGGCCGAGTGCTGCCGGGCCACGTGCGTGATTTCGTGCCCGAGCACCATGGCAAGCTGCGCCTCGTTTTCGCAGTGGGCCAGCAAGCCGCGCGTCACGTATATAAACCCGCCTGGCAGCGCAAAGGCATTAACGACGGGGCTGTCGAGCACACGGAAGGTGAACGGCGTGTTGAGCACTTCTTGCGGAGTGTCGGCGCGCCGCAGGTGACTCTGGGCAAGTACCTTTTGCCCCACCTGGGTCACGTAGCGGGACAGCTCTTCATCGCTGTAAAGGCCGTACTGCGCGAGGATGGCGGGGTCGGACTGCTGCCCCAGTTGCACCTGCTGTCCCCAGTCGTATCCAAAGGCTTTTTTGTTGCCTGTGACGAGGTCGCGCGAGACGGTAGCGCAACCGGCGAGGGTGAGCAAGAGCAGGAGGACAAAGGCAAAACGTTTCACGTGAAACATGGAGGTGGGGGTTTGCGCGTCTTTTAAGAAACGACAGCTTCCCCTGCCCATCCGCCCCGATGCTGCTACACTGCTGCGTCTCCACGCAACGTTTCGGTGACCACGATAATCTGATGCCCTTCCGCCTCGCCAAGCGGATTGCCAAACAGGTCGGCGCGGGTGTCGGTCACGAAGGACTGGCCTACAAGCGGCGAGCGGAGAAGCTCTTCGAGTAGCCGTGTGCGCTGCGCGTCCAGGTTTCCGAAAAGATCGTCGAGCAGCAGCAGAGGCACTTCGCCCGCTTCTTCTTTGAGATAGAAAAATTGGGCCAGCCGCAGTGCAATACCAAACGTGCGATGCTGCCCCTGCGAGGCATAGCGCCGCACTTCGACGCCGTTGAGGTAAAAAACGAGGTCGTCGCGGTGCGGGCCAATCAGCGTCCTGCCGGCTTCTATCTCGCGGGCGCGTGCGTTTTCGTAGCGCTCCAAAAGGGGTGTTTCCGCTTCGCCGGCTCTGACCCCTGCCTGTGCGTACCGAAACGAGGGCTGCTCGACCTGCTCGCCCAGGGCCGCGTACGCCTGAGCCAGATGGTGCGCCATGCGTTCCAGCCCGCGCCGGCGCGCGGCAACGATCCGCTCGCCCAGCATGGCCATTTCCTCGGTCCACGAGTCGAGCAGAAGGGCGTTCTGGCCGCGGCGCCGGCGGGCCTGAAACAGGACCTCGTTGCGCTGGCGCATGACGCGGTTGTAGCGCAGAAGCGTATCGAGGTAGAGCGGCTGGGCCTGGCTGAGCAGGTTGTTGACGAACTTTCTGCGCTCTTCGGGGGCGCCGGCGGTGAGCAGGTAGTCCTGCGGCGCCATCAGCACGGCGGGCACGCGCCCGATCATGGCGGAAAGCGACTCGAGTTGCGCGCCGTTGATGGCAACGTCTTTGCCAGATCCGGGCACGAAGCGCAGCCGCGCCCGGAAAGCATCGCGCCGCTCGCCGGCAAACTCGCCGCTTACCTCGAAGTGCGAGGCGCCGTGCGTTATCGCGTAAGCGTCGGTGGAGGTGAGAAAGCTTTTGGTGAGGGCCAGGTAGTGCAGGGCTTCGAGCACATTGGTTTTGCCCGCACCGTTGGCGCCCACCAGCAGGTTGATGCCCGGCGTGAAATCGAACCGCGCGTGCGGGTAGGAGCGGAACTGGTGGAGCGTGAGGGACAGGCAGCGCACGGCAGAAAAGTTGAAAATCGCCACAACGCGCCAGCCGCTCAGCCTTTCCCGATGCCGGCAAGGGGCGAGGATTGTAAGTTGCAGCCTGTCTTTGCACCGCCTGCCCGTGCTTCTCGGCTTCGCCCTCGTTTTGCTCTCGCTGCCCGTGCCCGACTGCGGAGCCAGCACGGAAGCGGCCACCCGGGCCTACCGCGAGGCCATCCAGGACGTGCAGCAGGGGCCGGGCGCCGTCGCCCAGCTCCGGCGCTCGCGGGATTGCCTGCTCGCTGCGGGCGACACGACTGCCGCCACCCGCGAGCACGTCAGCGAGGTGTACCTGCTGACGCTGATGGACGCGCCTGCAGCCGTCGAGCGATCGCTCAAAGATTATTTCAGCCTGTTCGCGCCGCGCCACAGCCTGGGCCGGTACACCTACCTGCTCCGGGTGCAGGCCGCGCTGCTGGCCGCCCAGGGAGACGCCACGGCAGCATTCGCCGTGCTGCACCGGTGCCTGGTCATGAGCCCCGTCACCCAGATTCAGGATCGGGCGGAAACGCTGCTGCGCCTGGCCGACCTGAGCCGGTCGGTGAACAACTACGCGGACGGCATACGGTACGCGCGTGATGCCGAAACGCTGCTGGTAAAGCACCTGCCACCGGGTTTCCGGGATCGCAGGCTGGGCCGCGCGTACCTCAACCTGGCCGAGACGTACCTCCAGCAGTACGCCCTCGAAGACGAAGACCCCGCCGTGCTCGGGCGCGCCTACCAGATTGCCCGGCAAGCGTACGGCCTCAGCGACGCGCTGGCCCTCACCGATCAGGTACACGTCCGCCACCTGCTGGGCGACGTGCTGACGTACAAAGGAGACTACGACGAGGCAGCGGCCCTGATCGAAGAAGCCATCGAGATGGGCGCCAACGGCGATCAGTTCGAACACATGCTGGCCCTCTACCGGCTGGGGCGCAACAGGCTCAGGGCGGGGCGGCTCGAAGAGGCGCGGCAGACCTTACGCCGGGCACACGAAACCTCGCAACTGCAACAGCGGCCCGCCTACACGCGCCGAATCGAACACGACCAGGGGATGCTGGAATGGCGCGCGGGCAACACGGACGAGGCAGAACGCCACTTCCGCGCGGCCATCGAGATGGTGGAGGCGCTGCGCGCCGACCTCGGCACGTCCGAGTGGGCGGCGGCGTCGGTAAGCGACTGGCAGGCTCCTTACCGCCGGCTGGCGGCCCTGCTGGTTGATAAAGGCAGCCTCGCGGAGGCCGTCGAGGTGCTCGAACAATCGCGCGCGCGCCATCTGGCAGCGCTCCAGGCGCGCTTCCGCCGCACCAACGCCCTCGACGCAGGGCAGCGTGGCCGGGTGGACAGCCTGCTGAACCAGCTATCTCAACTGCGCAACAGGCTACCCGCGGCAGCCGGCGTGCAGCGCGACAGCATCAACTTCCGCATTGCCGAGGCGCAGAGCGGGCTGAACAGGCTGCTGGGCGAGACGACTACGGCGCAGCCTTTTCGCGTGGAAGCCTACCAGCAAACCCTTGCCGGCGCGCGCACCGTCCTCTACTACGTCGTGCAGACGGACGACGTGTTGTGGGGCGAGCCGCCCGCGTACGTGTTGGTGATGCGCCGCGACACCCTGGCCGTTCGCCGGCTGCCGGGCGGCGCGCGTGCCGTTGGGGAGGCGCTGGCCCGCGCGGGAATCCTGCAAGGCGAGAGGGCAAGCGCCGGAGCATCGGCTACTGCCCTGCCCCTCGACGCGCTGCACGCCCTCTACACGCTGCTCGTGCAACCCGCCGCCGACCTGCTGACGCCCGGCGCGCCCGTCACCATCATTCCCGACGGCCCGGTTTTCGGCGTGCCCTTCAGCGCGCTCGTCGTGGCGCCCGCGGGGCGGTTTGCATACCGGCAGGCTCTGTACTGGGGAGCCGAGCACCCCATCACCACCGACCTGTCGCTGCGAGCGGAAAGCGCGGTGACGCCCGCCGGAGGCCCGCCGTCGCTGCTGGTGGTAGGCAAGAGCAGCTTCGAGCGTCCGGCGCTGGCGCCCCTGCCCGGCGTCCGCAAAGAAGTGCGGGCCATCGCGGCGCCTTTTAGCCGGGTGTCGAGCCTACTCGACGATGCGGCCACCGAGCCCGCCGTCCGCGCGGCGGCAGCGCGCAGCACCGTCATCCACTTTGCCACGCACGCCCTGCTGAGCAGCGCCTCGCCCCTCTACCACGAACTGCTGCTGAGCCCGGCGCCCGGCTCGGACAGCCACCTCTACCTCCACGAGATCGAGCAGCTTTCGCTGCACGCCTCCCTTGTCACGCTGAGCGGGTGCAACACGGCGCGCGGCGGGCTGCGAGCGGGCGAGGGCATGGCCGGCTTGCAGTACGCCTTTCGCGCCGTCGGCGCCGCCAGCACCGTCTCGACGCTGTGGAGCCTGGACGACCGGGCAGGCGCCGAGCTTTTCGGCAGCTTCTACCGCCATCTCGCCGAGGGCCTCCCCAAAGACGTGGCCCTCCAGCAGGCGCAGCAGGCGTACCGGGCCGCGCACCCGGACGCCTCGCCGTTTCTGTGGGCCTCGCCCACGCTGTACGGCTCAACCGCACCCGTCCAGCTACCCCAATCGCGGGGGCTGCTGTTCTGGGCTTTGCTCGTGGCCGGGCTTGCCCTCGCCGCCTTTTTCACCTACCGGCGTGTGCGTGCGCGCCGTGCCCATCCATCCCATGCAACCCTCTCCCCTTTTCGAGCAGATTAAAGGCCTCGCCACCGAGCAGCGCAACCCGCGCTCCACCGACATAGACCGGGCGTCGGTGCGCGAGATTCTGGAGATCATCAACACCGAAGACCACCGCGTGCCCATCGCCGTGCGCGAGGAAATCCCGTTTATCGAGCAGGCCGTCGAGCGCATCGTGGCGGCGTTCGAGAACGGTGGACGCCTGTTCTACATGGGCGCCGGCACGAGCGGGCGGCTGGGCGTGGTGGATGCCTCCGAGTGCCCACCGACGTTCGGGACGCCGCCCGACATGGTGCAGGGACTCATCGCCGGCGGGCCGGCGGCCATGTTCAAGGCGCAGGAAGGCGCCGAGGACCACGAGGAAAATGGCGCCCACGACCTGGAAAAGGCTGGCATCACGGCCCGCGACGTGGTGTGCGGCATCGCCGCGAGCCGGCGCACACCGTACGTCGTCGGCGGCCTCAAATACGCCCGCGACGTGGTGGGCGCCACCACGCTGCTCGTCACGTGCAACCCGCGCAGCAGCCTCGACCTGGCGGTGGACGTGGCCATCTGCCCCGTCGTGGGGCCGGAAGTCGTGATGGGCTCGACGCGCATGAAAAGCGGGACGGCGCAGAAGCTCGTCCTCAACATGCTCACCACGGCCTCCCTCGTGCGGATGGGCAAGACGTACGAGAACATGATGATTGACCTGCAACTGACGAACCTCAAACTCGTCGAGCGCGCCCGCCGCATCGTGATGACCATTGCCGAGGTGGACTACGCCGCCGCCGCCGCTGCCCTCGACGCGGCGGGCGGGCACGTCAAAACGGCCCTCGTCATGATTCTCGCAGGCGTCACAAAAGAAGAGGCGGCGGCCCGGATCAAGGCGGCGGGCGGCTTCGTGCGAAACGCCCTTTCCGACGCCTCCTGACGGCGGCGCGGCGCGATGGCGTGGGCCGCCGCGCCCGCCCCACCGCCTGTTATCCATCCCCGTTTGCCCGTGACGCTCCGCGAGGCGTACCGCCGCATCGTACAGTCCACCGCGTTTGCCAGCGTGCGCGACGCCGCGGCCGCGCCGGAACTCCGCACCGTGCAGGTGCGCGACGCCGCCGGCTCCGCCCCCGCTTTCATCGTCGCCGGGCTGTCGCTCCGCAAAGCCGCGCCCCTCGTCGCGTGCCTCGTGCCCCAGGAGGACGATGCGCGCTACCTGCTCGGCGACCTGGAGCAGCTGGCCCCGACGGGCCTGCGCACCATCCACCTGCCCCCCTCGGGCGCCCATCCCTACGACGACGAGCGGGTGCCGGACACGCGCGCCCTCGTGGACCGCGCCGAGGTGTTGCAGCAGCTTGCCGACGGCTTTTCGGGCGTGCTCGTCGTAGGTGCGCAGGCGTTGTACGAGCGCGTGGCGTCGCAGCAGAACCTGGAGCGCGAGGCGACGCGGCTGGCCGTGGGGCAGCGCCTCGACTTGCAGGTGTTTCTGGCGCGGCTCGAAACGCAGGGCTTCCAGCGCACCGAGTTTGTCGAGTCGCCGGGCGAAATCGCCGTGCGCGGCGGGCTGGTGGACGTGTACCCGTTCGCGGGCGATTACCCCGTGCGCGTCGAGCTTTTCGGCGACGACGTCGAATCCATCCGCGAGTTCGACCCGACGACGCAGCGGTCGGTGAGTAGGCTCGAAACGGCGCGCATCCTGCCCAACCTCGACGTGCAGAAGGGGCGTGGCGAGGCCACGTCGCTGTTCGCCCACCTGCCCGAGGGCACCCTGCTCGTCACCTTCGACGAGTCGCGCGTGGTCGAGGCGGTGGGCGCGTTGCACGCCGCAGCAGCCGAGGCGTGGGCCGCTTCTGAGGGCGACCACCGCCCCCCTCCCGACGCCCTCTACCTGACATCGCGGGAGGTGGCGGGCGCCATCGCCCGGCGCAAGCGCGTGCTGTTCGGCCTGCCCGACGTGGCGCCCGACCACGTAATCGCCTTTGGCGCGACGCCGCAGCCGCCTTTCAACGCCAAGATGGAGCCCCTCCGGCAGGACATCGCCGCCCGGGCCGAGGCGGGCGTCCACGTCAGCATTTTGTGCGACACCGCCGGGCAGCGCGCCCGACTGGCCGACCTGCTCGAAAAACCCATCGAAAAGGGCCACGTTGCCATTGAAAACGCGACGCTGCACGCGGGCTTTGTCTTTGCCGAGGCGGGTTTTGCGCTTTACACCGACCACCAGATTTTCAACCGCTACCACCGCCCTACGGCGCACCGGAGCCGGTCGCGGGTGGGCGGGCTGAGCCTGCGCGACCTGCAAAACCTGACGCCCGGCGACTTCGTCGTCCACATAGACCACGGCGTGGGCAAGTTCGCGGGGATGGAAACCATCGAGGTGCGCGGCAAGCACCAGGAGGCCGTGCGATTGTTGTTCGCGGGCGGCGACAAGCTGTACGTCAACGTCAACGCGCTCTACAAGCTGAGCCGGTTTTCGGGCGAGGAAGGCCACCAGCCACAGCTGACCAAGCTGGGATCGGGCACGTGGGAAAAGACGAAGGCGCGCACCAAAAAGCGCGTCAAAGACATCGCCCGCGACCTGATCGCGCTTTACGCCCGCCGCCTGTCGTCGCAGGGCCACCGCTTTTCCGCCGACTCGCTGTGGCAGCGCGAACTCGAAGCTGCCTTCGAGTACGAGGACACGCCCGACCAGGGCGCCGCCGCCGAGGCCGTGAAAGAGGACATGCAGAAGCCCGTGCCCATGGACCGGCTCGTCTGCGGCGACGTGGGTTTTGGCAAAACCGAGGTGGCCGTGCGCGCCGCCTTCAAAGCCGTGCAGGACGGCAAACAGGTCTGCGTGCTCGTGCCCACGACGATTCTCGCCAAGCAGCACGCCCAGACGTTCCGGCGGCGCCTGGAAGGTTACCCCGTCCGCATCGACGTGCTGTCGCGCTTCCGCTCGCCCGCCGAGGCGCGCGACGTGCTCGACAAGCTGAAGTCCGGCGAGATTGACATCGTGGTCGGGACGCAGCGGCTGGCGGGCAAAAACGTCCATTTCAAAGACCTGGGCCTGCTCATCATAGACGAAGAGCAGCGCTTTGGCGTGTCGGTGAAAGAGCGGCTCCGGCAGATGCGCGCTTCTGTTGACACGCTCACGCTCACGGCGACGCCCATCCCGCGCACGCTCCAGTTTTCGCTCATGGGCGCCCGCGACCTGTCCATCATCCGCACGCCGCCGCCCAACCGGCAGCCCATCGTCACGGAAATCCACTCGTTCGACCAGAAGCTCATCCGCGACGCCATTCTGTACGAGACGAGCCGGGGTGGGCAGGTGTTTTTCATCCACAACCGGGTGCAATCCATCGAGGAAATCGCGGCCATGCTGCGGGCCGTGGTGCCGGGCGTGCGCGTCGTGGTGGCGCACGGGCAGATGAAGGCCAGCGAGCTGGAGGACGTGATGATGGACTTCGAGGATCGCAAGTTCGACGTGCTCGTGAGCACCAACATCATCGAAAGTGGCCTCGACATCTCGAACGCGAACACCATTCTCATCAACCACGCCGAGCGCTTCGGGCTGTCGGAAATCCACCAGCTCCGGGGACGCGTGGGGCGCTCCGACCGGAAGGCGTACTGCTACCTGCTCGTGCCCTCCATCCACGCCCTCACCCGCGAGGCGCGGCAGCGCTTGCAGGCCGTCGAGGAGTTCAGCGAACTGGGCAGCGGCTTCAACATCGCCATGCGCGACCTCGACATACGGGGTGCGGGCAACCTGCTGGGCGCCGAGCAGAGCGGTTTCGTGGCCGAACTCGGCTTCGAGACGTACCAGCGCATTCTCGAAGAAGCCGTTCAGGAGTTGCGCCACGACGAATTCGCCGACCTCTTTGCCGGGCAGCCGCCCCCGCGCGCCGCCGAAACCACGCTCGACGTGGAGGAAGACGCCCTTATCCCCGCCACGTACGTCAGCAACAACGTCGAGCGGCTCAACCTGTACCGCCGCATTGCCGAGGCTACGTCGCGCGCCGACTTGCAGGCCATCCGCGAGGAGATGGCCGACCGGTTTGGCGCCCCGCCCGAAGAAGTGGGCCACCTGATGGACGCGGCGCAGCTCAGGCTGGCGGCGCAAAAGCTGCGGCTGGCGCGCGTGCAGTTCAAAAACCAGCGCCTCTTTCTCGACACCCCCGACCCCGACGCCGACGCATTTTTCTACGACACGCTTTTTCAGCCCCTCCTGGCCGCCCTCGAAAGCATGGGCCGCCGGTACGTGCTCAAAGACGTGGGCCGCAAGCTGCGCATCATCGTGCAAGGCGTGCCCGACCTGACGCAGGCGTGCGCCGTCATGCAGCGCCTCGACCCCCAGGCCGAGCCGGCGGTTACGGCGTGATGGGCGTGGCCACCGCGTAAAGCTGCTGCTCCACGTCGTGCCGGGCGTTTTTGAGCAGCCGAACGGCCTCCCGAACGCGCGTGTCCGGCTCGGCTTCGAGTTTGAAAATGGCGCCGCCCAGCCGGTCGTACTGGTCGAGCAGCGCCTGGACGGGGTTGGGGCGCAGACTGTAAGGCCGCAGGCTGAGCCGCACCGCCCCCGTCGAGTCCTGCTGGAAGCCGTACTGATACGTCACGTCCGGCGTGTCAATCTTCTGCCGGACGGTGGCCGCCAGGTGCGCCATCACGACGGTCGTGGCGATGTGTTTTTCGTCGGGCACGAACAAAGGCAGGACGGGGTGGCGCTGGATGAGGGCCGGCAG
>CBDUCD010000004.1:0-31498 GCA_965365535.1 uncultured Rhodothermales bacterium
CGGCGGGAATGGCTGGAAAAGAGTGAGTGGTTAAATCAAAGAACTGGTATCATACTTATCCGCCGCGTCTCCTGACTGCCGCCGTGCCTCGTCAGGGGGCGGGCAGCGCGAAAATTTGACGGGCGGTGCGCGTCGTCGCGCGGGCGACTTCGTCCCGCGTCAGGCCGCGCACCTCGGCCAGCTTTTCGGCTACGTGGACGACGAACGCGGGCTCGTTGCGCCGGCCCCGGTGGGGCGCGGGCGCCAGAAATGGCGCGTCGGTTTCGAGGACGATCTTTTCGAGCGGCACGTCGGCGATGTGCTGGGCGACGGCGCTGTTCTTGTACGTCAGCGTGCCGCCGATGCCCAGGTAAAACCCGAGCGCGAGGGCCTTTTCGGCCACAGGGGGCGGGCTGCCGTAGCAGTGGAAAATGCCGCGCAGCTTTTCGGGCGCCTCGAGTGCCGCGCGTTCCTCGGCCAGCACGCGCAGCAGGTCGGCGTCGGCCTGCCGGTTGTGGAGGATGAGGGGCTTGTCCACGCGGGCGGCAAGCTGGATGTGGCGGCGGAAGAAATCCTCTTGCTTGGCGTCGAACGACCGGTCCCAGTAGTGGTCGAGGCCGCTTTCGCCGACGGCGACGACGTGGGGGAGCGCGGCCAGCTCGGCCACCCGATCAAAGTCGGCGTCGGTCGCGTCGCGGGTGTCGGAGGGGTGGAGGGCCGCCATCACGAACAGCCCGTCCCAGCGGCTGGCGAGGTCGAGGGCTTTTTCGATGGAAGGCAGGTCAATGGCCGGCATCACGATCTGCGTCACGCCCGCCTCGAAAGCCCGCGCGATGGTGGCGTCGCGGTCGGCGTCGAACTTTTCGTGGTAGAGGTGGCAGTGGGTGTCGATCAGCATGGCGGGGGCTGTTTGGGCGGGCAAAGCGCCTGCCGGTGCCCTTGTTTCGGCGGATGGGCGCGGCCCGGCGGCCGTCCGCCGCCCCGGCGTTGACGCGCGGGCGGCGCGTGGCGTACCCTCTGGCCTATGCCCGACCCTCTGCCCCCGCGCGCCTCGCCGCCCTCGATCCGCCTGGGCGTGGCCCTGGCCCTTGCCGTGCCCCTGCTGGCCCTGCTACCCCTCGGGCGGCTCGCGCGCGACTGGGTGCGCGTGGCGCGCCTGCTGCCCGCGCCCACCCACGCCCTGCCCGACCGCGGCTTCGACTGGGTGCAGTGGATCGAAACCGACGGGCGCATCTCGGCGCGCTTCGTGTTTCCGCGCAGCCCTGCCGCCGACGCCGGCCTGCGCGCGGGCGACGTGTTCGTGCGCATCGAAGACCAGATGATTTTCGGCGTGGACGAACTCAAGCGCGTCGTGGCCGGGCTGCCGCCGGGCGCCGTCGTCCAGTACGAAATCACGCGGGCGGACGCGATGCAGACCGTGAACGTGCGCATCACGCGCTACCCGACGCTGCTCTACCCCATCGAGCCGGCGCTGTGGCTGTTCACCGTCTGGGGCTTTCTCATCGGCGCCCTCTTGCACGTCATCGGGCTGGCCATCGCCATTCCCCTCGCGCGCAGCAGCTTGCGGGCGCGCTACGCCCTCGGGCTGCTGCTCGTCTCGTCGCTGTGGATTTTCAGCAACCTGGCGCGCCTGCTCCTGGTCGAGTTTTTCGGGCCGGCGGGCGTGCCGGGCACGGGCTACGACTGGGTGTTCCAGGCCCTCACGCTGCTGGGACTTATCGGGTGGCTGCTGTTTCCGGCCCTGCTGATGTCGAACGTGCTGACGCTGTCGGGCGGCCTGCGCATCGGGCTGCTGCGGCGCACGCGGTGGGTGCGCTACCTGCCGCCCTTTCTGCTGGGCCTGCTGGCGCTCGGCACCGTCTCGCGCGGCAGCATTGGCCCCATCACGCTCGACCTGCTGGCGGGGCCGCTGCTGTTTTACGCCGCCTGCTACATTGCCGGCGCGGCGGGGCTCTCGCTGGCGCTGGGCACGCGCTACGCCGCCACCGCCGACGGCCCGGGCGTGTGGGGGCGCTGGGGCAGCATCGTGACGCTGCTGGGCGTGACGCTTGTGGCGGCGGCGCTGCTGGGCGTGCTGCCCGCCCTCAGCGCCATCGAAGACGCCACGCTGGGATGGCTCGTCGTGCTGAGCCAGCTGCTGTCGCTGGCGCCCATCACGCTTGTCACCGTTGCCACGCTGCGCTACGGCAAGGTGGGCGCCGTCGTGTCGTCGGCGATGGTGAACGGCGTCGTGGCGGCGTCGGCGTTTGTCGTGTTTGCCGCCACGATGTACGCCATCGAACCCGTGCTGCGGCGCACGGAGGCGCCCACGTACCTCGTCGGCGGCGTCTTGTGCGTGCTGCTGCTGCTGGCGGCGCAGCAGGCCGTGGCGCGCCTGGCCGAGACGCCCTTTTTCCTCTCGACAACGCAGCAGGCCACGCGCCGCGCCCTCAAGCGCTACGCGCGCCACCTCAACACGTACGTGGATGCCGACGCCCTTGCGCGGGCAACGGTCGAGATGGCGGGCGAGACGGCGAACGCGTCGAGTGCCGTGCTTTTCTACCGCATGACCGGCGACGACGGCTGGCGCTCGGCGGCCTTCCACCCGGCGCCGCCGCACCTGACGGCAGCCGCCGTGCAGCGCCTCTGGCCGACGCTGGAAGCCCAGACGCTGCTGTGGGCGCGCGACGACGAGGTCAGCGACGCCCGCCTGCCGCCCGCCGTCGAGCGCGAGCTCAAAAGCGTCGGCGCCGCCGTCGTCATCCCCATCCGGGGCGAAAAGGGCGGGCTGGGCCTGCTCGCCCTTGCCGACCGCCGGGCGCGGCGGCGCGTCTATAACCTCGAAGACCTCGACTTTCTGCGCATTCTGTGCGGGCAGTTCGGGCTGGGCCTCGAACGCCTCGCCCTGCTCGAACGCGAAAAGCTGCTGGCCCGCGCCCACGCCGAGGCGCGCCTCGTGGCGCTGCGCGCCCAGATCAACCCGCACTTTCTCTTCAACGCCCTCAACACCATCGCCTCGCTCGTGGCCGAGCGCCCCGCCGACGCCGAGGAAGCCGTCGAGCACCTGTCGGCCATTTTCCGCCACACGCTGCGCACCGCCGACTCGGCGTTCGTGCCGCTGGGCGAGGAGATAGACCTCGTCCAGCACTACCTCGCCGTCGAAGGGGCGCGCTTTGGCCCCGCCCTCGAAGCGCGCGTGGACGTGCCGCCGGCGCTGCGCGGCTGGCCCGTGCCCGCCTTTGCCGTCCAGACCCTTGTCGAGAACGCCGTCAAGCACGGCCTCGCGCCCCGGCGCGGCGGCGGCAGCGTGTGGGTGGTGGCCCGCGAGCAGGGCGGCGCGCTGCGCGTCGAGGTAGGGGACGACGGCGTGGGGATGCCGGCAGCCGGCGATGGAGGTTTTCGCGCCCACTACGGCATCGGCTTGCAGAATGTGGACGCCCGCCTCGTTCACCTCTACGCCGGCCACGCCGCCCTCGACCTGCAAAGCGCGCCGGGCGACGGCACGGTTGCCCGGCTCCACCTCCCCCCCGACCCCGACCCTTCCGCCACATGATCCGCTGCCTGCTTGCCGACGACGAAGCGCCGGCCCGCGCCCGCCTCGCGCGCCTGCTCGCCCCTTTCGAAGACGAAGGCCGCCTCAGCGTCGCCGCCACGGCTGCCGACGGCGTCGAAGCCTTCGAGGCGCTGCGCGCCGCGCCTTTCGACCTCGCCTTTCTCGACGTGCAGATGCCCGGCCTCGACGGCTTCGGCGTCCTCGAAAAGCTGCCGCCCGGGCGCCGCCCCGCCGTCGTCTTCACGACCGCTTACGACGCCTACGCCGTGCGCGCCTTCGAGGCGAATGCCGTGGACTACCTGCTCAAGCCCGTCGCCCGCGAGGGCTTGGAGCGCGCCATCGCCCGCGTCGAAAAGCAGCAGGCCGCGCCCCGCGACGACGACCGGATGGCCCGGCTGTTCGACTACCTCGACGCCCTGCCGCACCCGCAGCCCCCGGCGGGCGGCGAGTACCTGCGCCAGATTTCCGTGCCCTACCGCGACCGCCTGCTCGTCGTGCCCGTCCACAACATCGTGACGGCCGAGGTGCAGGAAGGCATCACGCGCGTCTATACCCTCGACGACGACGCGGGGCGGACGGGGCTGCGGCAGCACCTCGTCTCGCACACCCTCGACCACCTGGAAGCCCACCTCGACCCCGCCGCCTTTATGCGCGTCCACCGCGCCGCCCTCGTGCAGATGGCGCACATCCGCGAAATGGTGCCGTGGTTCAGCGGGCGCTACAAAGTCATCCTGACGGGCAACCACGAGGTCATCGCCTCCCGCGAGCGGTCGCGCCTGTTAAAGGAACGCTTTATCTCGTAGAGGCTAACCGGCAGCGCGGCAGGCGGCGGCATTCAGGGCAATCAATTCTAATTCCAATACGCATTGCGGCGAGCGGCGCGGTAGATTTCCGGCTGAACCAGCCCGCGCCGCCATGTACCCCCTGCTGCTGCTCCTGCTGGCCGCCGCCCCGCCCGCCGACACGACGGCAGGCGAGGTCCGCGTCCGCCTGTTCGATGCCTTTTCGCCGCGCGAAGCCGTCGTGACGCCGCGCGCGCCGCTCGCGCTGTACGCCGGCCTCGACCCCCTTCCGCTTGCGACGATTCCCGCCGGGCAGGCGGTGCGCGTCGTGGCCGAGACGGGGCGGCTGGCCGTCGCGTCGGGCAGCCTGCAGTTTTACACGCCCGCGCTGCGCGTTTCGGGCGAGGCCGATGCCCGCGCCCCCGTCGCCTTCGCCGTCGAAGCCGCCGGCACCACGCGGCACTACAGCGGGCGCCTCGAAATAGACCTCGACGGTGGGGCGCTGCGCCTCGTCCACCCCGTGGATCTGGAGCAGTACGTGGCCGCCGTCGTCCAGCACGAGTACGGGCTGGACGACGACGAGGGCACGCGGGCGATGGCCATTGCGGCGCGGACGTACGTGCTTTACACGCGCGGCCAGCTCAGCCCCGACTACGACGTGGTGGATCACGTGGGCTCGCAGGTGTTTGCGGGCGTCGAGGGCGTCTCGCCGCGCGCCCGTGCCGCCGCCGAGGCCACGCGCGGGCAGGTGCTCGTGTGGCAGGGACGCCTCGCCCGCGCCGTCTATTCGGCGTCGAACGGCGGCGTGGCCGCCAGCAACCAGGACGTGTGGACGGGCGGCGCCGTGCCCTACCTCCAGTCCCACCCCGACCCCGCCGACCGCGTGTCGCCGCACCGCGCGTGGCAGACCGAGCTGCCGCGCCGCCGCGTGCTCGCCGCCCTGTCGGACGCCTTCGGGCGCGGCGTGAAAGGCTTCGTCGTCGAATCCCGCTCGGACGACGGGCGCGTGGCCCGCGTGACGCTCCAGCGCGACGGAGGGCGCGAGCAGACCGTCAGCGGGCAGCAGTTCCGCATGACGCTGTCCGACAAGTTCGGCGTGACGACGCTGCGCAGCACCCTGTTCGACGTGCGCCGCGAGGGCGACGCCTACGTGTTCGAGGGGCGCGGCTTCGGGCATGGCGTGGGCCTGAGCCAGTGGGGCGCCCACGCCCGTGCCCTCGACGGCGAGAAAGCCGACGAGATTCTGGCGTTCTACTACCCCGGCACCACCATCGAACGCCTGCCCGCGACGCCCCTCCCCGACGCCCCGCCCGCCCTCGCCGACGCGGGAACGCCGCCCCCTGCCGACGTGCCCCCTGCCGACGTGCCCTCTACCGATGCCTCTGAGGGCGCCTTTGCCGACGCGACGGATGCCACCGATGCTTCGCCCGTCGTGGACGCCGGCGCCATCGCCGCCGCGCCGCGCCCCCCGTCCGCGCCGCCTGCCGACCTGCCCGCCGTTCAGCCCGACCGCGCCGAGCCGCCGCCTGCCACCGTTCCCGCGACGCCCACGTGGACTGGCCCGCGCCCCGTGCGCGCCACCACGACGCCCCGGCGCGGCTGGTAACGACGGGCTGGCTGAGGACGAGCAACCCCGTTTCGTTTGTTGCGTTTGTTGCAGCGGCTATCTATCAGCGCCCCTATGTCCCTGCCTGCTGCTTTCGACCCTCGGACGCTTTCTGAGCAGGCGCGTGCCACCCTGCAGGCACATCGCGCGGCATTTGATGGCGTGGTGCGCGAACAGGGCACCCCGGCGCTCGCCGTCCGCCTCGGCTCGGGCGTCGTGGTGGACCTGCCACCGGGCCTGGCCCGCGTGGTGGCCGCAGCGCTGGCCGAAGTGGCGGGGGGCGCGGCGGTAGAAGTGCGGACGGTGGGCGATGCCCTCTCGACCCAGGACGCCGCCGACCTGCTGGGCGTCTCGCGGCCCTTCCTGATAGGACTTCTCGACCGCGGCGAGATTCCGTCGTGGAAGGTCGGGACGCACCGGCGCGCGCGGCGCTCCGACGTGCTGGCCTATCGCAGGCAGATGCAACAGACGACGGCAGAGGCCCTCCAGAACCTGGCCGATCAGGCACAGCTTCTCGGCCTCGGCTACGGCTCCGAACCCGATGCGTAGGGACGTGAGGCGGGGCGTGTCATAATAGCGGCGAACCAGAACTGACCGCCATGTTCCGCGCCGTTCTCGACGCCAACGTTCTCTACCCCGCCCACCTGCGCGACGTGCTGCTCTCGCTTGCAGCGAGTGGCTTCTACCAGCCCCGGTGGTCGCCGCGCATTCAGGACGAGTGGATCCGCAGCGTTCTTGCCAGGCGCCCCGACCTGACAGCCGATCAACTCGCCTACACCCGGCGCGAGATGGAGCGCGCCTTTCCCGAAGCCTGCGTCGAAGCAGGCCCGGCCCTCGAGACGCGTCTCGACCTCCCCGATCCCGACGACCGGCACGTCCTTGCAGCGGCCATAGCGGCGCGGGCCGAAATCATCGTGACGGCAAACCTGAGTGATTTCCCTGCGGCGACGCTCCGCCCGCTTGGTGTAGAAGCCGTTCCCCCGGACGCGTTCATCATCGCGCTGATGCAAACCGACCTGGAAGGCGTCGTGGCAGCGCTGCGCGCGCACCGGGCACGGCTGCGCCGACCGCCGATAAGCGCCGCCCAATACCTGAGCTACCTGGAGCAGGCGCGGCTGGCGGCCACCGTCGCCGTGTTGCAGGATTGGGTGGAGGCCCTGTAGCCTCCCGCCCATCAGACGAGCACGAACGCGTCGCCCCCGGCGCTCCAGCCGGCGCGGGCCATGCGGGGCGTCGTGAAGGCCCACGCGCCGCCGTCCTCGCCCAGCACGATAGCGCCCGCCTCGGCCGGGGCGCCGCCCACGTGGGGCACCTTTTCGCCAAGCAGGCGCAGCACGTCGGCAGCAGCGGTTTCGGGCGGCAGGTGCGCCAGCGCGGCCACGACGCGCGCGGCGCCCGAGAGCGTCAGGATGGCCTCGCCCCAGCCCGTGAACGAGGCGGCGCCCCGTTCGTCGGCGAAAAAGCCGGCGCCGGGCAGCGGCGAGTCGCCCACGCGGCCCGGCGGTTTGAGGGGCGTGCCGCCCGTGGACGTGGCGGCGGCGTAGCGCCCCGCAGCGTCGCGGGCGACGCAGCCGACCGTCCCGCGCGGGCCGGCAAAAGCAGCAGGCGCGTTTTCGAGCAGGTGCGCCCGGCGTGCCTGCTCGCGGGGATGGACGAGGCTCGCGGGGGCGACGCGCCTGAAGCCGGCCTGGTCGGCAAACGCCTCGGCGCCCTCGCCCGCCAGCATCCGCACCTCGCCCTGTCCCCTTTCGAGCAGCGCGTGCGCGATGTGGATGGGATGGGCGTAGGTTTTTATTCCAATAACGGAGCCCGTGCGCAGCGTCGCGCCGCACATGCAGCCCGCGTCCATCTCGACGCGCCCGTCGCGGGTGAGCACGGAGCCGCAGCCCGCGTCGAAAATGCCACTGCCTTCCATCATCGCCACCACGGCCACGGCGACTTCGAGGGCCGCGCCGCCCGCCTGGAGCCGCGCCGTGCCCAGGGCGAGGGCGTTTTCCAGGCCCCGCCGGTGGTCGACAAGGGCATCTTCGGGGATCGCCCACGCGCCGCCGTGGACGAGGAGGGCGGGCGCGGCAGCGCCGGTCTTGGCGAGGGTTCCACAATGGAGGGGCATGGCGGTGGGCACCGGAGGGGCGAGCGGGGCGTTTGGCGCAACTTACCCACGCCCCATGGAAACGCGCTACACCGACAGTCCCGAAACCGCCGCCGCCCTGTTGCGCGCCGGCGGGTGCGTGGCGTTTCCCACCGAAACCGTGTACGGGCTGGGCGCCGACGCCCGCAACGAAACGGCCATCGCGGGCATCTACCGCGCGAAAAATCGCCCCGCCGACAACCCCCTCATCGTCCACCTGCCCCACGCGGACGGCATCGGGGACGTGGTGGCGGAGGTTTCGCCCCCGGCGCGCGACCTGATCGCGGCGTTTTTCCCCGGCCCGCTCACGCTCGTGCTGCCGCGCCACGCGTCCATCCCCGCCCTCGTCAGCGCCGGGCTGGGCACCGTTGCCGTGCGCGTGCCCGCCCTCGAGCTGGCCCGCGACTTTCTGGCGCGCTGCGGATGCCCCGTGGCGGCGCCCTCGGCCAACTTTTCGGGGCGCCCCTCGCCAACGACGTGGCAGGCCGTGCGCGACGACCTCGACGGCCGCATTGATGGCGTGCTGTGCGGGCCGCAGGCCGCCGCCGGGCTGGAATCAACGGTCGTGGATTGCACGGGCGGGCGGCCCCTCGTGCTGCGCCCCGGCGCGCTTTCCCTTGAAGCGCTCCAGAGCGTCGTGCCCGAGACGGCGATTCCCGAGACGGCGGCGCACCTGGCCCTGCGCAGCCCGGGCACGCGCCACCGCCACTACGCGCCCCGCGCCCGCGTGGTGCTGGGCACCGCGCCCGAGGGCGAGGCCGTCGAAGGCCCCGTCGCGTGGATCGGGGTGACGGTGCCGCCGCGCGGGCTGGCCGTGCAGTTTTTGCAGGGCTGCGTGGGACTCGAAGGCTACGCCTACGAACTCTACCACTTTTTCCGCCGCTGCGACGCCGTCGGCGTCAAGACCATCGTCTGCGAAACCGTCGAAGACGTGGGCATGGGCCGCGCCCTCAACGACCGGCTGCGCCGCGCCGCCGCCCGCTGAGGGTTTGCCGGTTGGTTGGATGGTTTGTTGATGGTTGACGGATAGCAAACCCGACCCACTGACAAACTCGGCAAACCAACCCGAACCGCCGCCCTATTTTGCGACGCTCCGCGCGCCCATGATTCCCCGAGAACTTTTCCGCCAGATCCGCCGCCTCGAAATCCGCACGAAAGGGCTCGTGGACAGCTTTTTCGGGGGCGAGTACCATTCGGCGTTCAAGGGTCGGGGGATGCTTTTTTCCGAAGTGCGCCCCTACCAGTACGGCGACGACGTGCGCACGATAGACTGGAACGTGTCGGCGCGCTCGGACGAGCCGTACGTCAAGGTGTTCGAGGAAGAACGCGAGCAGACGCTGCTGCTGGTCGTGGACGTGTCGGACTCGTCGCGCTTTGGCACGCAGCACAAGCACAAGCGCGACCTGATGGCCGAGGTGTGCGCGCTCGTCGCCTTCAGCGCCGTCCAGAACAACGACAAGGTGGGGCTGCTGCTGTTTGCGGGCGGCGTCGAGCGGTTCGTGCCGCCGCAGAAAGGGCGCCGCCACGTGCTGCGCATCGTGCGCGATTTGTACACGCACCAGACGCAGACGCCGGGCACCAACCTCGCGGCGGCCCTCGACCACGCGCTCCACGTGCTCAAGCGGCGGGCCGTCGTGGTCGTCGTGAGTGACTTCGTGGCCGAGGGCTACGAGCGGTCGCTGCGCATTCTGGCGCGCCGGCACGACGCCGTCGCCATCGCCGTCGAGGACCCGCGCGACGCCGACCTGCCCGCCGTGGGCCTCGTGGCCGTGCGCGACGCCGAGACGGGCGAGCGCGTCGTGCTCGACACGTCGAGCCGGGCCGTGCGCGAGCGCTACGCCCACGCCGCCGCCCAGCGCCGCGCCCAGACGGAGGCCCTTTTCAAGCGCGTCCGCGTGGACGCCGTCGCCATCTCGACGGCGACGGGCTACCTCGACCCCCTGACGCGCTTTTTCCACCAGCGGACGCGGCGCCGATGAACCGTTTTCTCGCGCTGCTGCTGCTTTTCGCGCCCGCTGCTTTTGCCCAGCAGGCGACGGTCGGCGCCTCGCGCGACAGCGTGCGCGTGGGCGAAACGTGGGAAATGACGCTGCGCCTGCGCCACGGCGTCAACGCCCGGGCCGCTTTCCCCGACACGGGCCGCGCCTTTGCCGGGCCAGACGTGGAGGTGCTCGAAAAGCTGGGCGAGGGGACGGCCTTTGGCGGCGCTGCCGACCCCGGCACGCGCCTCGACAGCGCCGTGTACCGCGTGGCGGCTTTTGCCCTCGACACGCTGCGCGTGCCGCCCATCGGACTGGGCATCGTGGTGGGCGTGGATACGGCGCTCGTGCCCACCCTGCCGTTTGCGCTTCCCATCGTGGCCACGGCGCCCGACAGCGCGGCGGGGCTGCGCCCGGCGCGCCCGCCCATGCGCTTTCCCATCCCCTTCTGGGTGTGGCTCGCCGGCGCCGCCGCGCTCGCCTTCGTGGCCGCCCTCGCGTACGCCTTGCTGCGCCGCCGGAAGCGTCGCCCCGCACCTGCCGCCCCCGCCGCGCCGCCCATCACGGCAGCCGAGCACGCGCGGGCGCGGCTGCTGGCCCTCGAAGGCACCGACCTGTCGCCGCCCCCGGCGGCCAAGCCGTACTACGTCGAACTCACCGAGGCGGTGCGGCAGTACCTCGAAAGGGTGACGGCCATTCCCGCCCTCGAACTCACGTCGGGCGAACTCATCCGGCAGGCCCAGGCGGCGGCGCGCGCCGGCACGGTCCACGCCGACGTGCCGCGCCTGCTCGTCGCCATTTTCCCCGTCGCCGACTTTGCCAAGTTTGCCGATGGCGTGCCGCTGCCCGCCGAGGGCGCCCAGGCGCTGCGCGACGCCCTCGCCCTCGTAGATCGGATGGAGATGCACCGCGCCCTGCGCGCCGCCCCGCCCGCCCATGCCTGACATTCATTTCAGCAACCTCGCCTTTGCCCGGCCCGAGTGGCTGTGGGCCCTCGCCGTGCTGCCGCTGCTGGCCGCCTGGATGCTGTGGCGGGCGCGGCAGGGCGGCAGCCTGCGCGTGGGCACGGCCCTGCCGGCGCGGGCGGCGGCAGGCACGTTTTTCACCCGCCTCCGCCTGCTGCCCGACGTGCTGCGGCTGGCCGCCCTTGCCCTGTTCATCCTCGCCCTCGCCCGCCCCCAGGAGCGGAATGTGCGGCGCGAGCAGAGCGCCGAGGGCGTGGACATCGTGCTCGTGCTCGACACCAGCACGTCCATGCGGGCGATGGATTTCAGCCCCAACCGCTTCGAGGCCGCCCGCGACGTGGCCTCCGAATTCATCGCCAGCCGCGTCTCCGACCGCGTGGGCCTCATCGTTTTCGCCGCCCAGGCGTACACGCAGGCGCCGCTCACGCTCGACTACGACTTTCTCCAGCGGATGCTGCGGCAGGTCGAGATCGGCGTCGTCGAGGACGGCACGGCCATCGGGACGGCCATCGCCATGGCGGTGAGCCGGCTGAAGGATTCGGCGGCCAAAAGCAAGGTCGCCATCGTGCTCACCGACGGCCAGAACAACCGGGGCGAGGTGGACCCGGGCACGGCCTCGGAGGTGGCGCAGCAGTTTGGCGTGCGGCTTTACACCATCGGCGTGGGGGCGCGCGGCGAGGCGCCGTTTCCCTTCGACACGCCTTTTGGCGTGCAGCAGCAGCGCATGATTCCCGTCGAGATTGACGAGGACATGCTGCGCCGCGTGGCCGAGCGCACGGGCGGCCAGTACTTCCGCGCAACCGACAAAGAGGCGCTGCGCCGCATCTACGACGAGATTGGCGGGCTCGAAAAAACCGAACTCGAAGAACGCTCCTACACCGACTACGCGGAACGCTACGCCTACTTCCTCTTTCCCGGGCTGGCCCTTTTCGTGCTCGGCATTGCCCTGGCTTCCACGCGGTTACGCGCCTTTCCCTGATGCTTTTCCTCAACCCGCACCTGTTCTGGACGGCCGCCCTCGTGCCCGCCGTGCTGGGCCTGCTCGTGTGGGCGGCGTGGCAGCGGCAACGTGCCCTGCGGCGCCTGGGCGACCCCGCCGTCGTGGAGACGCTTTTCGAGGGCGTCTCGCCCCGGCTGCGCCGCTGGAAAGGCGCCCTCGTCGTCATGGCGACGCTGCTGGCCGTGGTGGCGCTGTGGGGGCCGCGCTACGGCACGCGGCTGCGCGAGGTGAAACGCGAAGGCATTGACCTGGTGATTGCCCTCGACGTGTCGCTTTCGATGGAGGCCGAGGACGTGGCGCCGTCGCGGCTGGCGCGGGCCAAAAACGAGATCCGCAAGCTGCTCGACGGGCTGCGCGGCGACCGCGTGGGCCTCGTCCTCTTTGCCGGCGACGCCTTTGTGCAATGCCCCCTCACGACCGATTACGGCGCCGTCCGCCTGTTTCTCGACGTGGCCGACCCGTCGCAGATTCCCACGCCCGGCACGGACTTCAGCGCCGCCCTCAGCCGCGCCACGGGCGCCCTCGAAGCGCAGCAGGGCCAGTCGCCGCGCGCCCACGCCCTGTTGCTCGTCACCGACGGCGAAAACCACATCGAAGAAGCCGACGACGTGGTGCGGCAGGCGCGCGAGGCGGGCATCACCCTGTTCGCGGCAGGCGTGGGCGAAAAGGAGGGCGCGCCCATCCCCCTGTATGCCGGCAGCCGCCGCGTGGGCTACAAGCAGGACCGCGCGGGCGAGACCGTCGTCACCCGGCTCGAGGAAAAGGCGCTGGTGGACATGGTGGGCCGCGACCACTACTTCCACGTCGGGCGGACGGCTTCGACGCTGCCGCGCCTGGTGCCCGCGCTGGAAGGGCTGGAGCGCGGCACGCTGGGAGTAGAGCAGTTCGAGGCGTACGAGGAGCAGTACCAGTGGCCCCTGGCCGCCGCGCTCGCGCTTCTCGTGCTCGACACGCTCGTGCCCGACACGCGCCGCCGCCGCGCCCCATCGCCCCGCCGCGCATGAAAAAGCTGCTGCTCGTGGTGCTGCTGCTGCCGGCGTGCAAGGCGCCGTTCGTCGAGGGCGTGCGGGGCAACCGCGCCTTTGCCGACAGCGCCTTTGTGCAGGCCCGCGCCCACTTTCTCGACGGGCTGGCGCGCGTGGACTCGCTGCCCTCGCGCACGCGGGCGGCTTTTCTCAACAACACGGGCCTCTCGTACAGCGCCGAGGGGAATGGGACGGAAGCCCTCGCCGCCTTCGAGGCGGCCCGCGCCGCCGCGCCCCGGCCCTCCATCCGCGCCGACGTGGACTACAACGCCGGCGTCGCCGCCTACCAGATCCAGCAGCGCGACCAGTCCCTCGATTACTTCCGCGCCGCCCTCGTCGCGCGCGAAACCCACGACAGCGCGCGTTTCAACTGGGAAGTGGTCAAGCGGCAACAGAAAAAAGAGCAGAACCGTTCGGGCGGATCGCCGCCGCCACCGCCGTCCGACTTTGCCCGCGAACTCAAGGCACGCGCCGAGCGCCTCGCCGCCCAGCGGCGCTACCGCGAAGCCTTCGACCTCATGCAGCAGGGCCTTTTGAAAGACCCCACCGTCGCCGCCTTTGGCGACTTCACGAGCCGGCTGGGCACCGTGGCCGACATCAACCAGCTCGCCCCCACCACGCCCCGATGACGTTTCCCCTTTTCCGCGCCGCGCTCGTCGGGCTGGCCCTCGGGGCCGCACCGCTGCGCGCCCAGACCGCCGACGCCCCCTTCCACACCGCCGCCGGCCAGTTTATCGGCGGCGACAACGCGGCGGCCCTCGCCACCGTCGAGGCCGGGCTGCGCGCCGCGCCCCGCGACCCGCGCCTGCTGCGCCTCAAAGCCGAGATCGAGAAAAAGCAGGACGAGCAGCAGCAGAACCAGCAGAACCAGAACGACGAGCAGAACAAGGACGGCCAGAACCAGAACCAGTCCGACGACAAGGGCCAGCCGGGCGACGAGCAGGGGCAGAACCAGCGTCAGAACGGCCAGCCGCCCCAGAACCCGCCCGAGCAGCAGGACAGGGGCGATGGCCAGAAAAAGCCCGATGATTCCCAGAAAGGCCAGCCGCGCCCCGAAAGCCAGGGCAGCGACGCCCGCCCCTCCGACGACGCGCCGCGCCCCGACCCCACCAAGATGAGCCGCGCCGAGGCGCAGCGCATTCTCGAAGCGCTGGGCAACGAGGAAGAAACCCTGATCCGCCGCGTGGCGCGCCCCAACACCCGCGCCCGCCGCGTCGAGAAAGACTGGTGAGGCCCGCCGTGCTACCCCTCCGGTTCCGCCTCTGCCTGCTGCTTGCCGCCGCCCTCTCGGCGCCCGCCGCGCACGCGCAGCCCCTCGCCGTGCGCGCGTGGGTGGACGAAAGCACCGTGGGCGTGGACGACCTGGTGACGTACCACCTCCAGATCGAAGGCGAGCGCTTTGGCGCCGTGCAGACGCCCGAGGCGCCGGCCACGCAGGGGCTGGCCCTCGTGCAGCCCTACCCGTCCACGCAGCGCAGCGCCTCCATCACGAACGGACTCGTGCGGCAGTCGCTCCAGTTTTCGTGGCGGTTTCGCCCCACGCGCCCGGGCACGGCGCGCATCGAGGCGGCGACGCTCCAGGTGGGCAACGAGATCTACACCGCCGACGCCCTGACGGTGCACGTCGTGGCCGGCTCGCGCAGCGGCGCCGCGCGCGCCGCCCCCGCCCCCGACCGGCAGACGCCCGAGGCCGCCGGGCTGGGCCCGCGCGACGTGTTTATCGAGGTGTCGCCCTCCAAAACGTCGGCGTTCCAGAACGAGCAGGTGCTGGTCACCTACCGCCTGCTGTTCCGCCCGGGCTTCCAGTTCCGGCAGCTTCGGCTGGCAGACTCGTGGGATGCCGAGGGCTTCTGGCGCGAGGAAATAGACGTGGACGCCAACCCCATCCCCGAAACCGTCGTGCGCGACGGCGAGCGGTACGCCAGCATCGTGCTCAAGCGCGCTGCCCTGTTCGCCACGCGCAGCGGCGCCCTCGCCGTCGATCCGCTCCGCGTCGAGGCCGACGTGTACGTGCCGCGCCGCAGCCGCGACCCCTTCGACCTGTTCGGGATGCGCGGCAGCCTCGAGACGACGCGCCTCGCCTCGCCGCCCCTCCGCCTCACCATCACCCCCCTGCCCGAGGGCGCGCCCGACAGCTTCCGCGGCGCCGTGGGCCGCTTCCGCATGACGACGAGTGTGGACCGGACGGCGCTGGAGGTGGGCGAAAGCGCCCGGCTGGACGTGCAGATCAGCGGCGCGGGCAACCTGGCGACGCTGGTGCCGCCGACGGTGCGCGCGCCCGGCGCCATCGAGGTGTACAGTCCTACGGGCGAGGCCGACATTGCGCGGGCGCCCGCCGGCATCTCGGGGTCGCGGGATTTCGGCTACGTGCTCGTGCCCCGCGCCAGGGGCACCTTCGAGATTCCGGCTGTCGCCTTCAGCTATTTCGACCCCGCGACGCTGCGCTACCAGACGCTCAGCGGCGACGCCCTCGCGCTTGTCGTGACGGGCGAAGCTGCCGCTTCTGCCGACGCCGACGCCCTCCCCGCCGACGCCATCGCGGGCATCGTGCGGGCGCCGGGCCGGTGGATCCGGGCGGCGCGGCCCCTGCACCGGCAGGCGTGGCCCTACGCCGCGCTTGCCTCGCCTCTGCTGGCGCTGGGCGCGCTCGCGGCCTTCCGCACCCGGCAGCGCCGCCGCGCCCGGCAGGCCGTGGCCCTGCGCAGCCGCAGCGCCCACCCCCTCGCGCGCAAGCACCTCCGGCGGGCCAGCGAGCACCTGGCGCGGCACGAGGCGCGGCCCTACTACAACGCCCTCCACGACGCCCTGCTGGGTTTTCTGGGCGCCCGCCTGGCCCGCCCCGAGCGCGGCTTCACGCGCGCCACCCTGGCCGCGGCCCTCGAAGAAAGGGGCGTCGAGGCCGGCCACGTGGCGCGCCTGCTGGCCCTGCTCGACCGCGCCGAGGCGGTCCGCTTTGCGCCCGTCGTGCCGCCCTTCGAACAGCAGGAGCGCGACCGCGACGAAGCTGCCGCCCTGCTCGTCCTTCTCGACCAGCAGATGCCCGCCCGATGACGCTGCTCCTCCTGCTCCTGCTCGCGCCGCCCAACAACGACCCGGCGGCCGCCTTCGACGCTGCCAACGCCAGCTACGACGCGGGCGACTACGCGGGCGCCCTCGCGGGCTACCGCGCCCTGGTGGACGGGGGCTACGGCAGCGCCGGCCTCTTTTTCAACATGGGCGACGCCTACTACCGGCTCGACAGCCTCGCCCAGGCCGTCCGCTACTTCGAGAAAGCGCGCCTCCTCGCCCCCGACGACGCCCGCACCCAGCACAACCTGCGGCGGCTGCGGCACGAGCTGGGCCTGCCCGGCGCCGCGCCCCCCGAGCCGTACTGGACGGCGCAGTGGCGGGCGCTGGGGCGCGCCGTGCCCCCGCTGCCCCTGTTGCTGGCGGGCCTGTTTCTGTTCTGGATGGGCTGCGGCGTGGCGGCGCGGCGCCTGTGGCTGGGGCGCCCCTCGCCGCCCCTCCGCCGGGCGATGGGGGTGCTGTTCGCCCTCGCCGTCCTACTCGTCGGGCTGGCCTTTGCCCTTTCGGCGGACGTGGGGCGGGCGGGGCGCGCCGTGGTGCTGGCGTCCATCCCCGTTCCGGCAGGTGGGGCGGCGCCGGGTCCCGCCCTGCGGCCCGGCCAGGTGGTGCGCGTCGTGGAATGGAGGGGCGACAGGGCCACGGTCGCGCCCGACAGCCTGCCGCCCATCGAGGTAAGCCGGGCGCTGCTGGGCGAGATTTAGCGGCAAGACGCGCCGCGCGGCGGGCTATCTTTCCCCCTCGCCAACCCTTTTTTATGGAGCCTTTCGTCCTCAACCAGCACCCACGCGCCGGCTGGATCGAAGTCGTCTGCGGGTCGATGTTCAGCGGCAAAACCGAGGAGCTCATCCGGCGGCTGCGCCGCGCCCGCATTGCCCGGCAGCGCGTCGAGATTTTCAAGCCCGCCCTCGACACCCGCTTCAGCCCCGCCGACGTGGTCTCGCACGACGACACCATCATCCCGTCCACGCCTGTCGCCTCGCCCGACCAGATTCTGCTGCTCGCCGCCGACGCGACCGTGGTGGGCGTGGACGAGGCGCAGTTTTTCAGCCTCGACCTCGTCGGCGTGTGCGAAAAGCTGGCCCGCAGCGGCAAGCGCGTCATCGTGGCCGGGCTGGATCAGGACTACCAGGGGCGGCCTTTCGAGCCCATGCCGCAGCTCATGGCCGTGGCCGAGTTCGTGACCAAGCTGCACGCCGTGTGCGTGGTCTGCGGCGCGCCTGCCAACCACTCGCAGCGCCTCGCGGCGTCGGGCACGCGCGTGCTGCTGGGCGCCGGCGAGGCCTACGAACCCCGCTGCCGCGTCCACTTCCAGCCTTTCCCCGCCGAAGCCGCCGCCCTGCCCGACGCCCGCGTTTCCGCCAGTCCCCGCGCCTGACGGTCTCCGCCCGCCCCTTTTCACGCGCCGCTCGCTACTCGACCCTCCCCTCGCCCGCCAGTTCGGGCAGCAGGGGCCAGTAGCGGCGGGGCACGTGGCGCTGCCGCAGCCGCAGGTTCTGACGCTCGGGGATGTTGACGGCGGCGTAGTAGGCGCGCCACAGCCTTTGCCACACGGCCTCGCCAGCCGACGCGGAGGGCACCTGGCGCGTTTCGACAAGGGAGAGGCGCCCGGCCTCGTGGACGAGCGAAAGGTGCCGCACGGTGTCGTGGATGCACCAGCGCAGCGCGCCGTAGCGCTCGCCAAAGTGGGCGCCCACGAGCGTCAGCACGTGGCACGCGGGCGCGATGCGGGCCACCCACACGCCCGACGCCGTTTCCTCGAAGCGCACGAAGGCGTGCATCCGGTGGGTTTCGCGGCGCGTGGCGCGGGCGGCGCGGCGCACGGCGTCGGCGTGGGGGCTGCGCTCGTCGGTTGCCCGCGCCCATCCTTCGCTAAAGGCCGCGTGCAGCACGTGCCACAGAGGGGCTTCGATGCCGGCGTGCTCGGACAGAAACGCGTGGTGCAGCAGCGCCACGCCTGCCAGGCCGCCTTCGCGCTCGACGCCCCGCGCCACGCGCAGCGCCTTTTCCATCTGCGTCTCCACCGCGACGGGCGCGCCGAACAGGGCAGGCGCCGATGCGCCCGGACGCGCAAAAAAGGGCGCCGCGCTGCCCGCCGCGTACGCTTCGAAAACGGCGGTGAGAAAGCCGTTCCACGTGCCGTCGTACTGGAAAACCGTCATGCGGCGAACAGGCTGAGCTGGGGCGCGGGCGGCGGCTCGGCCAGGCGCAGGCGCACGAGGGCGGGGCTGCGCTCCAGCAGCCGGTCGCGGAAGCCGGGCACGTCGAGGAAATAGCGCGCCCTTTTGAGGACGACGCCAAAGCGCCGCAGGTCTTCCCAGCGCAGCCGCCCCAGCCGCCGCGCCCGCACGATGCGCTGCGCCGACGTGACGCCCATGCCCGGCACGCGCAGCAGCCATTCAGGTGGCGCCCGGTTTACGTCGACGGGGAAAAACGCCGGGTTGCGCAGCGCCCACGCCAGCTTGGGGTCGAGGCGCGTGTCGAGGTCGGGCGCCGTTTCGGGCACGATCTCGCCGACGCTGAACTGGTAGTAGCGCAGCAGCCAGTCCGCCTGGTAAAGCCGGTGCTCGCGGCCCAGCGCCGCCGCCACGCGGGGCACGCGCGCGTCGGCGCTGACGGGCACGTAGCCCGAGTAGTACACGCGCCGCAGGCCCTGCCGCTGGTAGAGGTCGTCCGCGACGGTCAGCACCGTCCGGTCGGTCTCGGGCGTGGCGCCGACGACGAGCTGGGTGCTCTGCCCGGCGGGCGCGAACAGCGGGGCGCGGGCGCTCCTCTCGCGTTCGTAGCGCGCCGCCGCGATGCCGTCGCGCACCAGCTTCATGGGCGCCTCGACGGCGGCAAAACTCTTCTCGGGCGCCACGCGCTTGAGGTGCTCCTCGGTGGGAATCTCCAGGTTCACGCTCAGCCGGTCGGCCCAGCGGCCCGCCTCCGCCACCAGCTCGGGACTGGCGCCCGGAATGATTTTGAGGTGGATGTAGCCGTTGAAACCGTGCCGCTGCCGCAGCTCGCGCGCCACGCGCACCAGCCGCTCGGTCGTGTGGTCGGCGTTTTTGAAGATGCCCGACGACAGGAACAGCCCCTCGATAAAGTTGCGGCGGTAAAAGTGGAGCGTGAGCGCGACGACTTCCTCGACCGTAAAGGCGGCGCGCGGCACGTCGTTCGAGCGGCGGCTGACGCAGTACGCGCAGTCGAAAATGCAGTGGTTGGTAAAGAGAATCTTCAGCAGCGACACGCACCGGCCATCGGCGGTAAAGGTGTGGCAGATGCCATTGCCCGTTACGCTGCCCAGCCCCTCGGCGGTGCCGCGCCGCCTGCCGCCACTCGACGAGCACGAGACGTCGTACTTGGCCGCGCCGGCCAGAATCTGGAGCTTTTCGAGGGTTTTCTCGCGCAGCATGGGCGTGGGGTGCTGCCCGGGGCAGCAGGTGGTGAACACATAAATCAACATATGCACAATTCCCACGCCGCGCAAGCCGTCGCGCCCGGTTTTCACTTGTCCCGGTGCAGCCCGGACGGTTAAGTTGCACGGCAGAAAACCGACGCCCATGTCCAGCCAGCGCTACCTCGTCACGGCCCGCAAATACCGCCCCACCCGCTTTGGCGAACTCGTCGGGCAGGAGCACGTGTCGGACACGCTGATGAACGCGATTCGCATGGATCGGCTGGCGCACGCCTACCTGTTTTCCGGGCCGCGTGGCGTGGGCAAAACCACGGCGGCGCGCATTCTGGCCAAGGCCATCAACTGCCAGACGCCCCTCGACGCGCGCCCCGGCGGCGCCGAGCCGTGCGGCGAATGCGAGTCGTGCCGCAGCTTTGCCGAAGGCCGCTCGCTCAACATCATCGAGATAGATGCCGCCTCCAACAACAAGGTGGACGACATCCGCGAGCTGCGCGAAACCGTGCGCGTGCCGCCGCAGGGCGCCCGCAAAAAGGTGTACATCGTGGACGAGGTGCACATGCTCTCGACGAGTGCCTTCAACGCGCTGCTGAAAACCCTCGAAGAGCCGCCGCCCTACGTCCTGTTCATTTTTGCGACGACGGAGCCGCACAAGGTGCTGCCGACGATTCTGTCGCGCTGCCAGCGCTTCGACTTCCGCCGCATTGCCGTGCAGGACGCCGTGGCGCGGCTGCGCGAAATCGCCGGGGCCGAAAACGTCACCGCCGACGACGAATCCCTCATGCTCATCGCCCGCAAGGGCGACGGGGCGCTGCGCGACACGCTCTCGGTTTTCGACCAGGCCGTGGCCCTCGTGGGCGCCGACCTGGCGTACGCCGAACTCGCCGGCGCGCTGGGCGTCGTCGAAACCGACCTGTTTTTCGCCGTCACGGATGCCGTCGGCGCGCGCGACACGCCGCGCCTGCTCCAGACGATTGATAAAATCGTGCGGCGCGGCTACGACTTGCAGGAGTTTCTGGGCGGCTTGCAGGAGCACCTGCGCAACCTGCTCGTGGCCCGCACGCTGCCCGACGCCGGACTCATCGAGGCGGGCGCCGCCACGGTTGCGCGCTACGCCGAGGCCGCCGCCCCGCTCGACGCCGCCGACCTCCTGCGCTACCTCAACCTGACGGCGGAGGCCGAGGAGCAGCTGAAACAGGCGTCGCAGCCGCGCCTGCGCCTGGAACTCATGCTGCTCAAGATGGCCGCCCTCGCCCACGCCGCCGACCTGGAAAAGGCCGTCGAAGGCGTGGCGCGGCTCGAGAAGATGGTACGCGAGGGCCAGCCGCTTCCCGCCGCCGCGCCCGGGCCTGCCGCCGCGCCCGCGCCCCTCGGCCTGCGCGAGCGCCCGGCGGCGTACGAGGCATCCGACGAGCCCGCGCCCGCGCCGCCCGCCGGCGACGCCGCGCCGCGCCACGCCAGCATCCACCCCATGCGCCCGGCGCCCGCCGCCGAGCCCGACGAGGACAGCGCCGACGAGCCGCCCGCGCCGCGCCCCGCGCCCCTCCGTGCCGAGCCGGCTGCGGCCCGTCCCGCGCCCTTGCCAGCCACCGCGCCCGCCGCTTCCGGCGATTTGTACGACGACCTCTTCGGCGGGCCAGCGCTGAAGGGCGTGCAGCCCCGCGCCGCCGAGCCCACGCCCCGCACCGAGGGCTCGGCAGCCCTTGCCACCCGCCCCGCCGACGATGCCGGGCTGGCGCGCATCGCGCGCGTGTGGCCGCGCGTGACCGACGGCGTGCAGCGGCCCGGCCTGCGGGCGCTGCTGACGCTGGCCTCTCCCAAAGCCGCCGACGGCGGCACGCTCGTCCTCGCCGTGCCCGACGCCACGAGCGCCCGCACCATCGAGGCGGGCGCCGAAACGCTGCTGGACCTCGTGGACGCGGCCTCGGGCGTCCGCCTGACGCAGGTGCGCTGCGACGTGCAGCCCGGCGCCCTGCCCGCGCACCCGGCAGAAACAGCGCCCGCCCTCGACCCGTTGCAGTTCATCGAGCAGCAGCGGCAGGAAAACCCCGTCGTCCGCGCCATTTTCGAGCAGTTCGGCGGCGAGATCGTCTGGTAAAGGCCGCGACGACCCGGCGCCATCACCCTATCCCGCAAAAGCAATGGACATGGCAGATATGTTCGGCAAGCTGGCCGACATGCAGCAGAAAATGCAGGCCGCGCAGCAGGCCCTCGCCGCGCAGACCGTCTCGGTCGAGGTGGGCGGCGGCATGGTGCGCGTGACGGCAAACGGCGCGCTGCGCATCACGGCAATCACCATCGAAGCCGAAGCCGTCAACCCCGACGACCGCGAGATGCTCGAAGACCTCGTCGTGGCGGGCGTCAACAAGGCGCTTGAAGAGGCGCAAAAGCTGGCCCAGACCGAGATGCAGAAAACGGCAGGCACGTTCTTGCCGCCCGGCCTCGACATGGGCCAGTTCGGACTCTGACGCCCATGTCGTTCACGTCCGAGTCCGTCGAAGCCCTCGTCGAGCAGTTTACCAAGCTGCCCACCATCGGGCGCAAAACGGCGCAGCGGCTGGCCGCGTACGTGCTCAAGATGCCGCGCGAGGAGGTCGTCGAGATCGCCAAGGCGCTCGTGGCCGTCAAAGACCGCGTGCGGGCGTGCCCCATCTGCTTCAACGTGACGGATCACACGCCGTGCGCGATCTGCGCTAACCGGCGGCGCGAGCCGGGCACCATCTGCGTCGTCGAGGAGGCCAGCGACGTGCTCGCCCTCGAACGCACGGGCGACTACCGGGGCGTGTACCACGTGCTCGGCGGCGCCCTCTCGCCGCTCGACAACGTGGGGCCCGAAGACCTGCGCGTGCGCGAACTCGTGGCCCGCGTGGCGCGCTCGCTCGACGTGCCCGAGGACGTGGCCCGCGCCGCGACGGGCTTCGACGACGGGCCGCCGCCCATCCACGAGGTCATCCTCGCCATGAACCCCAACGTCGAGGGCGACACGACGGCCCACTACCTTTCGATGATGCTGCGGCCCTTTGGCGTGACGCTGACGCGCATCGCGCGCGGGCTGCCCATCGGCGGCGACCTCGAGTACGCCGACGAGGCCACGCTGGCGCGGGCGCTCGAAGGCCGCATCCGCGTCTAGCACGCGTTTCCCTCTCCCCGATTTTTCGACCATGACGATTACGGTTATCGGCGCCGGCACCATTGGCGCGGCCATTGCCCAGGATTTGCACGACCAGGCCGAGGTGGAACTCGTGCAGGTGTGCGACGCCCGGGCGCGTTCCCTCCAGGCCCTGCACGAGCACGTGCAGGGGCCGCGCATCCGCTCGTTCCAGATAGACGCGCGCGACCTGTTCGTGCTGCGCACCATCATTGCCGGCTCGACGGTCGTCATCGGCGCCGTGCCGGGCAACAACAACGCCGCCCTGGCCGAGCTGTGCATCGAGATGGGCATCCACTACTGCGACCTGGGCGGCGCCGACGCCGTCGTGAGCGAGATGCTCGCCCTCGACGCCCAGGCGCGGGCGCACGGCGTGTGGGTGGTGCCCAACTGCGGGCTGGCGCCGGGCCTCGTCAACGTCCTGTGCATGCACGGCCTCGACCTTTTCAGCCGGCCCCGCACGGTGCAGCTGCGCGTGGGCGACATCCCCATTGACCCCACGCCGCCCTTCAACTTCTGCGTGGCGTGGTCGCCCGAGCGCATCATCGAAGACTACACCAACCCCGCCCAGACCATTGACGGCGGCGTGTTGCAGCAGCACGAGCCCATGACGCGGCTCGAACACCTCCACTTTCCCGAGCCTTTCGGCGAACTCGAAGCGTTCTGCACCCAGGGCGGGCTGGCCACGCTGGCGCGCGACCTCGTGGGGCGCGTCGAAACGCTCGACCACAAAACCATCCGCTGGCCCGGCCACGCCGCCCAGATGCGTTTCGTGCTGCTGCTGGGCTTTGGCGAAAGCAAAACCATTGACGTGCGCACCCACCTGACGTACCGCGACGTGCTCGTGCGCCGCATGAGGCAGCGCCTGAGCGACAACCAGCGCGACGTGGTGCTGCTGCGCGTGCTCATCCAGGGCGAGAAAGACGGGCGCGAGCAGACGCTCGTTTTCCAGATGGTGCTGCCCTACGACGACGTGCACCACACCACGGCCATGCGCCGCGCCACGGCCATCCCCACGTCGGTGCTGGCGCGGATGCTGGGCGAGAACCGCATTGCCGGCGGCGGCGCCGCGCCCCCCGAGCACATCGTGGACCGCGCCGCGTTTCTCGACGACGTGCGGGCGCGCGGGCTCGACATCGAGGAGACGTGGTACGAGGGCGTGGTGGACGTGACGGACGCGAGCTTTGCCCAGCCTCAGCCCAGCGCCGAGCCGTAAGCCCGCAGCGTGGCGCCGTTGAGGGCGTCGCCGCCCGGCCCGCACAGGTACGCGCACAGCTCGGCCACGTCGGTGGCCGGCACGCCCTCGCCGCCGTCGCCCGCCGCCACGAGCGTGGAGGGCGCGATGGCGTGGGCCGTGATGTGGCCTTTGAACTCGGCTGCCGCCGCCTCCACCAGCCGCACCACGCCCGCCTTGGCCGCCGAGTACGCCGCCTGCCCCGCCACGCCGCCATCGGCGCCCTGCCGCGACGCGATGGCGACCAGGCGCCCCTTGCGGCCCGTCATGTAGCGCGACGCCTCGCGGAAGACGAGAAACGTGCTCGTCAGGTTGACCGTCAGCATCTCGTTCCACGCCGCGAGCGACGTTTCGTGCAGGTCGGACGCTGCCCAGCCGCCGACGGTGTGCACGAGCCGGTCGAGCCCGCCAAACTGCCGGCTGATGGCCTCGAAGCAGCGCGCCACCTCGTCCTCCTGCGTCACGTCGCACGGAAAGGCCCAGCCCTCGCCGTCCTCGGGAAAGGGGATGCGGGCGGCATCCTCCTCGCGCAGCACGATGGCGGCAATGGTGGCGCCCTGCTGCGCGAGCAGCTGGACGACCTGCTGCCCCAGCCGCCCGTCGGCGCCCGTGACGGCGATGGTGAGGCCCTGCAAGCTGGAAACGTTCATGGCGATGGAAAAGCTGGAAAGCCCGAAAAACCGTCAGCGCTGGGCCGACGAGGTGTGGTCGTGGACGACGCGCCACTGCCCGCCGGCGCGGCGCAGCACGAGGGTAAAAAGGCCGCTCGCGGGCGCGAAAACGGTGTCGCGCGCCAGCGACCACCGCCCCCAGGCGTACGCCGCGTCCGCCCCGATGGGCTCGACGTGCAGGCTGTCGAAGGCCAGCGTGCCCATCGCGGCGCGGTCGGGGTAGCCCCGCTGGTAGGCGGCAAGGGCGGCATCCCACCCCCGCCGGACGCTGCCGCCCGAGAGAAACCGGAGCGAGTCGCTGCGCCAGTAGCCGTCCATGAAGCCTTCCAGGTCGCCGCGATTCCAGGCGTCCACCTGGGCAGCGAGCACGCCGCGGACGGCAGCGTCGGGCGAGGCCGGGGGCTGCGGGGTACGGTTGTTGCACGCCGCCAGCGCGAGCGCGGCGCCCAGGGCAAGGGCTGCCCCCCGGAGGGCAGGTGAAGAGACGAGGGGGAGGATTTTTGTCACTTGTTCGCCCGGAGGCAGGCACGTTATCTTCTTGAAACGGCGTGCTTTCGCGCCTTTTCGCCGCGCCCGGAAAATACGCCGCCCTCGCGCCCGTTCTGGAAATCAAATCAAGATCGCCCATCGCCCGCTGCTACTAATTCCCGCGAGAAGAGACCTCGCCGCTCCGGCGGACCGATCCTGATCTGACCTTTGCTGAACGCCCACACCTCTGATGGGACGGCTGCGCGGCCGTCTGCCACCCGGCGCACGCTTTTGCTGGCGGCGCTGCTGGCGCTCGTGAGCGGGCACCTGGTGCTGCGCGCGGGCGCGGGCGACCACGGCGCCGGATGGCCCCCCCGCCCCTTTGCCGCCGCCGACACGGACAGCGTGGCCGTGCCCCGCCCCGACAGGCCCTTCGACGACTCGCCTGCCGCCTGGCGCCGCCCGGACACGACGAGCGTGCCGCGGTCAGCCGATTCCTCCCTCGTGGATTCGCTTCTCGTGGACTCGCTGCCGCCCGACACGGGCCGGGTGCGGCAGTACCTCAGGCCGCGCCCGCGCGGCTTCGTGAGCCCGCTCGTGCCGCGCAAAGGCGCCTCCTACCCCCTCCTGCCCGGCGTGTGGACGCGGACGGTGACGCTCGACTCGACGCGGCGCCTCTATACCGTCGAGGAAAAGGTGGGCGGCGAGGACGTGCGGCTGCCCGTGCAGGTGGGCTTCGACCGCTTTGCCGATGCCCGCCTCAAAGCCGCCATCAACCGCAACTTCCGCGACCTGATGACGCGGCAGGAGCGCAACGCCCAGAACCGGGGCCGCACCGGCCCGCTTTTCAACATCGTGATTCCGGGCGGGCGGCAGAGTGCGTTTTCGACCATCTTCGGCAAAAACGAGGTGTCGCTGCGCGTCAACGGGCAGGCCAACATCAACGCGGGCTTCGACTACCGCAAAAGCGAGCAGCAGGCCGCCATCTCGGGCCGGCTTTCGCAGGTGGACCCGACGTTCAAGCAGGACCTGAGCCTCGCCATCAACGGCACCATTGGCGACAAGCTGCGCGTGGACGTCAACTGGGACACGCAGAGCCAGTTCGACTACCAGAACCAGCTCAAGCTCCAGTACACGGGCTACGAGGACGAGATCGTGCAGAAGGTCGAGGCCGGCAACGTCGTCCTCCAGACGCCCTCGTCCCTCATTCGGGGCGGGCAAGCCCTTTTCGGCATCAAAAGCGAGTTTCAGATTGGCGGCGTGCGCCTGACGACGGTTGCGTCGCAGCAGGAGGGGCAGTCCAACAACATCAACATCACGGGCGGCGCCGAGACGATCCGCTTCGACCTGAAGCCGACGGACTACGACCCCAGCAAGCACTTTTTCCTGGCCTACTACTTCCGCAACGTGTGGGAGTACGCGCACGCGCAGCCGCCGGGAACGCTCGTGCTGCCTTTCGACGCCGAGGGGCGCCCGGGCGTGCAGAAAATCGAGTCCATCGAGGTGTGGCGCCTGCAAAACACCGTGCAGACCGACCCCAACCGGCGCAACCTGATTGCCATTGCCGACCTGGGCGAGAAAAAGTCCATCCTGTCGCAGACGCTGGGCAGCCTCGACACGCTCGCCATCGCGCCCGGGCCGGGCGTTGACCAGTACGCCGAAACCGAGATCGAGAACAACCTGCGGCGCAGCGACTCGTCCGCCGCCGACTACCTCGCCCAGGTCAAGGGGCTGCGCAGCAGCGACTACCAGCCCGGCGTGTTCAAGCTGATGGAAAACGGGCGCGACTACGAGTTCGACCCCACGCTGGGCTTTATCTCGCTCAAAAACGGCCTGTCCGAAAACGAGGCCCTGGCCGTGGCTTTCCGCTACCAGAACAGCAACGGGCAGGTGGTGCAGGTGGGCGACTTCGTGGCCGAGTCGGGCGGCAGCAGCGGCTCCATCAGCGACGGCGCGCTCGTGGTAAAGCTCTTGCGCGGCGTCAACCCCGTGGCCCCGACCGAGGCGCTCGTGCCTTCGACGTGGTTTCTGGAGATGCGCAACGTGTACTACCTGCGCGGCAGCGGCATCCGCCCCGAGAACTTCGACCTGGAAGTCCGCTACCAGCCGCCCAGCGGCACGGCGGGCAACACGCTGCCGGGCAGCCGCACGCCCCTTTTGCAGCAGCTCGGGCTGGACGTGACCGGCCCGGGCGACGCGCCGGGCGCCGACAACCAGTTCGACTTTAACCGCCTCAACATTGACCAGGGGCGCGGGCTGCTCTTTTTCCCCTACCTCGAACCCTTTGGCCGGCGCATCCGCGAGGTGGCGCCGGCGGGCGCCGACAACCTGGCCTTCGACGCGCTCTACACGAGCAAGCAGGAGACGGCCCGCCGCGAGACGCGCTTCGACGTGTACCACGTGGTGGGTGCCTACCAGGGCGCGGCGCAGAGCTTTTTCGACCTCAAGGCGTGGTCGGGACTTATCGAGGGCTCGGTGCGCGTGACGGCGGGGGGCGTGCAGCTGAACGAGGGCACGGACTACCAGGTGGATTACTCGGGCACGGGCACGCTCACCATCGTCAACCAGGCGTACGTCAATGCGGGGCGCGACATCGAGATCACGTACGAGCAGAACTCGCTGTTCGACGTGCAGAAAAAGACGCTGCTGGGCGCCCGCGCCGACTACACGTTCGAGGACAACCTGCAACTGGGCGCGACGCTCATGCGCCTGTCGCAGCGCTCGCAGGTGGACAAGTTCCGGCTGGGCGAAGAACCCGTTTCCAACACCATCTGGGGCGTGGACGGCCACTACACCGCCGACCCGCGCTGGCTGACGGGGCTGGTGGACGCGCTGCCCTTTATCCAGACGCGCGCCGAGAGCCGCGTGGATCTGCGCGGCGAGTTTGCCCAGCTTCGCCCCGGCGGCGCCCAGACGCTCGCCTTCCGCCAGACGCGCCGCGATTTGCGCAACGACGGCTTCGACTTCAACCCCGACGAACTCGGCGGCGTCTCCTACATAGACGACTTCGAGAGCTTCGAGAACACGTTCTCGCTCAAGTCGCCCGGCGCGTGGCGGCTGGCTTCCGCCCCCGACTCCATCGGCGCCGTGGACGCGCCGCTCGTCGTGGGCGGCTCGCGGGGCGACTCGCTGCGCACCAACTGGCGCGGCGGCGCCGCCTGGTACCAGCTCAACCAGAACGTGCTGCGCGAGCTGGGCAACCTGCCGCTGCGCACCGACAGCAAGGCCATCGAAATCCCCCGCGTGACGGACATCTACCCCGACCGGCCCCTCAACGGCTCGAACGGCGTGCCCGAAACCATCAACACGTTCGACTTCTACTTCGACCCCAGCGAGCGCGGCCCCTACAACTTTACGACCGACCTGGCCGCGTTTTTCAACAACCCCAAGCAGACCTGGGGCGGCCTCATCACGACGATTCCCGAGGGCTACCGCGACTTCGAGGTCAAAAACGTCGAGTTCGTCGAGTTCGTCGTCCGCGCTTTTGCCGAGAACCCGCAGAACGACCCCGGCCCCGACGCTTTTCTGTACGTGGACCTGGGGACGATTTCCGAGGACGTGCTGCCCGACCAGCGCCTCAACACCGAGGATGGCCTGTCGCTCCAGGAGGTGACGCCCCGCAGCCGCTTCAGCCGGTGGGGCCGCGAGGCCGACGTGGGCGTCAACGGCGTCATTGACCAGGACCGCGACACGCGGCGCACGGAAGACCTCGGGCTGGACGGGCTGGTCTCCTACGACCCCAACCCGTACAGCCCCGCGGCGACCGAAACGTCGTTTTACCAGGCCTTCGTGGCCGCCCTCGACGCGCCGCCCGTGAATGCCGCCCACGCCGCCGAAGTGGCCCGCTCGCGCCAGGACCCCTCGGGCGATGACTACCATCACTACCTCGACGACAACTTTTTCCAGAACCCGGACTTTTTCCCGCCCGACGGCGCCACGTACCAGCAGCGTTTCGTGCGCTTTTTCGCCGGTCAGGAGCTCAACTCCTTCGAGGGCCAGAACGAGTTCGACCGGTCTTCTACCGTCAAGCGCGGCAACTCGAAGCTGCCCGACTCGGAAGACCTCAACAACAACTCGGTCTCCGACCGCACCAACAACTACTTCCAGTACCGCATTCCGCTCTCGAAAGCCGAACTCGAACGCCAGGGCGCCCCCGGCACCGACGACGACTTCGTGGTGGGCGAGATCGTGGGCTCGAACGGCACGCGGACGGGTTACTACCAGGTGCGCATTCCCGTGCGCAACTTTACGCGCCGCGTGGGCGACGCCAGCGACTTCACGGCCATCCAGTCCATCCGCCTGTGGACGACGGGCCACGAGGTGCCCGTGACGATGCGTTTTGCCACGTTCGAGCTCGTGGGCAGCCAGTGGCAGAAGTCCGCGCAGGTGCAGCAGGAAAAGCTGGGCGGCGGCCCCGAAAGCACGCGCTTCACCATTTCGAGCGTCAACACCGAGGAAGACTCGCGCGTCTATCGCAAGCCCATCGGAACCGTCACGCCCATCAACCGGGGCATCAGCGGGCAGCAGACCGAGGCCCGCGAGCAGTCGCTGGTGCTGAATGTGGAAGGGCTGCGCCCGGGCGGGCAGGTGGGCATGTACAAAGTCTATAGCAGCGAGGCCCTCGACCTGCTCAAGTACGACAACATCCGCATGTTCGCGCACCTGCACGGCAGCGACGCCGGGCGCAAATGGGACGCCGCCGACCGGGGCCGCGTGCGCATGTTCGTGCGCTTTGGCGCCAACACGTCCGATTCGTACTACGAGTACGAGCAGCCCCTCACGCCCTCGGACGAGCTTTCGGGCGACCCGCGCCTTTTGTGGCTCAACGACGAGAACGCCATGAACATCGAGATGGCGGCCTTCAACCAGCTCAAGTTTGCCCGCGACAACGCCGCCGTGCCGTCGGACTCGATCTACTACTCGGTCGTTGATGGGGTGCAGCGGCCCGACGCGCCCGACGCCACGCGCTTTGCGCCGCCGGGCACGCGGCTGGGCATCAAGGGCAACCCGTCGCTCAACAACATCACGACGATTGTGGTGGGCCTGCGCAACCCGGCGGATTCGACGACGACCGACCCCAACGCGGTCGTCGAGCAGGCCGTGCTGTGGGTGAACGAGCTGCGCGTGTCGGGCTACGACCAGACGAACGGCTGGTCGGGCGTGGCCAACGCCGACGTGAGGCTGGCCGACTTTGCGACCGTGCGCGGCGCCTTCCGCGCCCAGACCGACGGCTTCGGCGCCCTCACGAGCACGCTGTCCGAGCGCGACCAGAACGCCATTCTCGACTGGAGCGTCAACACCGACTTCCGGCTCGACAAGTTCGTGCCCGAGCAGTACGGCTGGTCCGTCCCGCTCAACGTCAGCGTGTCCTCGAGCACGACGACGCCGCGCTACAGCCCCACGCGCGGCGACGTGCGGCTCGACGCCATCCTGAGCGGCATCGACAGCCAGACCGACCTGACGCGAGGCGAGAAAAACCAGCTCAAGCAGAGCGAGATCGAGGCCGCCGAGACGCGCCAGAGCAGCCGCTCGCTTGCCCTCAACGGCATCTCGAAACGCGGCTCGCAGTCGGCGTTTCTGCGCAACACCCTCGACGGCATCAGCGTCACCTTTGCCACGTCCGAGCGCGAGCAGAGCTCGTCGTCGCAGCGCGTCAACGACGAGTGGCGCTGGAACACGGCTTTTGCCTACCGGCTGCCGCAGCAGCAGCCCCACACGCTGCGCCCCCTCTGGTTTCTCGACCCCATTCCGCTCGTGGGCATCCTGGGCGATTTGCGCTACAACTACGTGCCCTCGACGGTGCAGTTTTCGGCGGCGGCGCAGCGCTCTTTCAACACCACGCGCGAGCGCCCGTCGTTTGTGCGCCAGAGCGCCCGCGACGAGTTGCCCTCGCGCATCGGCTACCCCTTCCGCGAGCAGCACACCTTTACGCACGGGCGCGACTTCGCGCTCCAGTACAACCCCTTCAGCTTTCTGCGCACCCAGTTCGACTCGGGCGTGGACCAGAGCCTGAGCCGGCTGGGCGTGGACACGCTCTACAACGCCGTGTATCTGGACAATGGCACCGAGGTCGTCCGCGCCATTACCGCCGCCGAGGCGCAGGAGATCGAAAACGACACGCTTGCGACGGCCTTTGTCGAGCGCCGCATCGAGCCGACGCCTTTCGGGCGCGTGGTGGGACGCGCCTTTTCGGGCGACGACCGCTTCCGCACCGACGCCTACAACCAGAACTTCACCGCCACGCTTTCGCCCCGGCTGAGCCGCAAGGCGCAGTGGGTGCAGTTTCAGGACCTGGCCTACAACGCCCGCTACAACTGGTCGAACGGCGCCATCGGGCAGAGCTTTGGCGCGGCGGCGCGCAGCCAGGTGACGGTGGGCGCCGGCCTGACGCTGCGGCCCGAGACGTTCTGGGCGCAGTTCGGCTTTTTCAAAAAGCTCCAGGACGAGCAGCGCGACGCCGATTCGAAGGCCGAGGCCGAGCGGCGGCGCAAGGAGGCCGAGGCCCGGTCGCGCCGCGA